>WQZL01000064.1 GCA_009780755.1 Promicromonosporaceae bacterium
CCGATTCTTTCATACCTGTGGCGCCAGCCTGCATAGACTGTTGGCTGTTTACGTAGGTGAGTGCCCCAAGGCGAAATTGCGTTGGGGGCGCCAGACGGCGTCGGGGCCGTGTTCATAGAGCCAGAACTCGGTGACATCGAAGGCGGCCTCGAAGGTGGCCATCTGCCTGAACGCCCGGTCCAATGCCTCGCCTGGCACCTCGTGGGCCACCGTCACATGCGGGTGGTAGTTAAACCGCTTCTCCTGGGCAAGCGGACCACTGCGAGCCGCCCGTTCCAGGCTTTCACACTCCGAAATACCCTGCACTACATTAATAAACACCACCGGCGACGTGGGCCTAAACGTTCCAGAACCTCGCAAATGCAAACGGAACGGATTCGTAGCCGCCGCAACCGCACCCAGATGCGCATATACCTCCGGCAACCGCGCCACATCCACCGCCGTCGGCCCCACCACCGTAATGTGCGGTGGCACCGTTGTTGCGCATTCGTCGCCAAAGCTCAGCCGCGCCGCCACCAATTCGTCCGCCCACGGCTCCGGGATAGCGACGGACACACCTATCCGGGTTTGGTCTGGGGTTGTCTCGGGCAAATGCATGGCTCAGTCCCTGGCCAGCGGCAACAGCCCAAACCGGCTGTAGACCCGCTCCAACACCGGTCGGGCAATCGCCCTGGCTCGCTCCGCGCCGTCAGCCAATACCCGGTCTAGCTCGGCTGGGTCGGCCAGATACATTGCGGCCCGCTCCTGGAAGGGGGTCAGGAACTCAACCACCGCGTCGGCCAGATCCACCTTCAGGTAACCGTAGCCGCGGCCGTCGTACTCCACCGCGATGGCGTCAATCTCCCGGCCCGTCACTGCCGCGAATATGGTCAACAGGTTCGAGATGCCCGGCTTGGCGGCTACGTCGTACCGCACGCCATACGTTTCATCCGCATCCGTCACCGCGCCCTTGATGGCCTTGGCGGCTTTTTTGGGGTCTTCCAGCAGCCAAACGATGCCCTTGGGACTGGCTGCCGACTTGCTCATCTTCGCGGTTGGGTCTTGCAAATCCTGAATCTTGGCTCCGCCCTTGATGATGTGCACATCGGGCACCACCACGGTGCCCTCACCAAAACGTGAGTTCAGCCGCTCGGCGATGTCGCGGGTAAGTTCTAGGTGCTGACGCTGATCCTCGCCGACGGGCACTAGCGCGGAGTCGTAGAGCAGAATGTCGGCGGCCTGCAACATCGGATAGGCGAACAGGCCGACGTTGGCGCCATCGGTGCCGCGCTTGGCCGATTTGTCCTTGAACTGCGTCATTCGGCTGGCCTCACCAAAACCGGTGTGGCACTGCATCAGCCAGCCCAGTTCGGCGTGTTCGGGCACATGCGACTGCACAAACAGGATCGACTTGGCTGGGTCCACGCCGCCTGCCAGGTACTGCGCCGCCGTGCGTCGCGTACGCTCGCGCAGCAGCTCCGGCTCCGGGTGAACGGTCAGTGCGTGCAGGTCAGCGACAAAGTACAGGGCGTCGAAATCATCCTGCAACGCCACCCACTGTCGCAGCGCACCAATGTAGTTGCCCAGGTGCAGCGAGCCATCGGTGGGCTGCATTCCCGAGAGGATGCGGGGGCGGCGGTCAATCATCGCGTCAGACATAGACGTCATTGTGGCAGGTGGACACGCTATCAGTCGAGATTGGTCAGATACGGGCGAGGATGCCGCCGCTTAGGCGGGCGCGAAGTGCGCCATCAGGGCTTCGCCCAGGCTGGTCACCTCATCAATGTTGAGTTCAACCACCAGGCGACCACCGCCTTCCAGCGGCACCCGCATCACGTAGCCACGGCCTTCTTTGGTGACCTCCATCGGACCGTCACCGGTACGAGGCTTCATCGCAGCCATCAGTGGCACTCCATTTCCTTACGTTGCTAGACCCTGCGCGCGGAACACGCGGGGCTTAAGTTTAGTTCACAAAATGGCACGTTCTCGCCAAAGTGCGCGATTCGACCTATGGGTAGGCGCGAAGGCGGCGTCTACTCATCCCTCGGGCCGCAGGTCCATCGCGGCTACCTGGGCGGCGCGTTCGTCGGCGGCGAGTTGGGCGCCTCGCTCCAACATGTAACGCACGGCCTCGGCCGGGTTGTCGGTCAGGTGCATCAGCTCAGGGTCGGCGGGGGAAATCATGCCACGCGCCAACACCGGACCGTGTAGCCAGTCCAGCATGGGATTCCAGAAGGCGGAGCCGAACAGGGCCAGGGGGAAACCAGTCACCTTGTGTGTCTGCACCAGCGTGAGCGATTCGAACAACTCATCGAACGTGCCAAATCCACCCGGCATGACGATGAAGCCTTGGGCGTACTTGACGAACATCGTCTTGCGGGCAAAAAAGTAGCGGAAATTAACACCAAGGTTCACGTACTGATTCATCCCCTGCTCAAAGGGGAGTTCAATGCCGAGGCCAACCGAGACGCCGCCAGCCTCGTGCGCACCCTTATTCGCGGCCTCCATGATGCCGGGGCCACCGCCGGTGATTACCGCATAACCTGCCTCGACCAGCAGGCGGCCGATTTCCACCGCGGCAAGGTAGTCAGGGTGATCTTGCGGGGTGCGGGCCGAGCCAAATACGGAGATGGCCGGGCCAAGCTCGGCTAACGCGCCGAAACCCTCGACGAACTCCGACTGGATGCGCATCACCCGCCACGGATCCTTGTGTAGCCAGTCAGCGCCATCGTCATTAAACAGCAGGGCATGGTCGGCGGTCTGCTCGGGAATCTGACTGCCGCGCAGCAGCAACGGACCCTTGCGGTAGCCATTTCCGTTCGTTCGGGGGGCGTGGACATCTTTGCGCATGGACGCCACCTTACCCGCTACTCTTCACCTATGTTGCTGCACGATGTTCAGGCCCGCGTTCGAATCGCCATGACCTCCACCCTCATCAACGAGTGGGGACTGTTCACCCCGCGCACGGGCACCTCGGCGCCATCCGAACGATCAATCGCCTTCCACCTGGGGTGGTCGCTGCGACCAATGTTTGACGAGTCGTGGGATATGGACTGCGACTATGAGCGTTCGGGCGCCGCCCAGGAGAAATCTCTTGCGTTTGGCTCCGGCGTGCATCGCGCCCCCGATTTGATCGTGCATCGCCGGGGGCGACTCGGCCCGGAGGACAACCTCTTGCTAGTGGCGCTTTCAGCCGATTTTGCCTCCGACACCGACTCCCCCGATATTAACGCGGTGCGGGCCGTCCAATTGCGGTACGGCTACCGCTATGGAGTGTGGGTTGATCTGCAACTACAAGAAGATGGGCTAGAGGGCCGGGTCAAGCCTCGCTGGCAGTGGACAACGCTAGAGGAAGGCCATGTCACCGCCGAACCCGAACCGGTGTACAACACCGCCGAGATGAACTCGATCACAAACCAACTGCGGTTGTTGTATGTCGGGTGATTTCGACAGACTTAATCACCGCGACCGGCCAGCGGCACGAACTCGCGCAGGATGTGGCCTGTGTAGATCTGGTGGGGGCGGCCAATGCGGGTGGCGGGATCGCGCATCATCTCGCGCCACTGAGCGATCCAGCCGGGCATCCGGGCCAGCGCGAACAGCGGTGTAAACATAGCCGGGGAGTACCCTATTGCTCGGTAGATCAGGCCGGAGTAGAAATCCACGTTCGGGTATAGGCGCCGCTCAATGAAATAGTCGTCGCTAAGCGCAATCTCTTCGAGGCCCAGGGCGATGTCGAACAGCTCATCGCGGGCGTCAAGCGAATCCAACACGGCGTGAGCATGTTCCTTGATGATGGCGGCCCGCGGGTCATAAGACTTGTAGACGCGGTGTCCAAAACCCATCAGGCGGACACCGTCTTCTTTATCCTTGACCTTCCGCATGAATACCGCCACACTGTCGCCGCCGGAGCGGATGCGTTCTAGCATCGCCAGGGCCGACTCGTTGGCGCCGCCGTGCAGCGGACCGGAGAGGGCGTTAATACCGGCGGCCACTGAAGAGAACAGGTTCGTATGCGCCGAGCCAACCAGCCGCACTGTTGAGGTGGAGCAGTTCTGCTCATGATCGGCCTGCAAGATCAGCAGTTTGTCCATCGCGGCGGCCGTCACGGGGTTGCCATTCCACTGCTGGTAGGGCACACCAAACGTCATCCGCAGTAAGTCTTCGACATAGCCGCGCGCGTAATCTGGGTAGAGCAGCGGCTCGTCGCGCATAGAGCGGTGGATGTACGAGGTGATGGTGCGCATCTTCGCCAGGATCAGCACGGTGGCTGCGGCGATGGCCTCCGGGTCGTGGGGGTTCAGCGCCTCGGGGTAAAACGTGGCGAGCGCATTCATGGTCGAGGCCATCATCGACATCGGGTGTCCGCCGCGCGGGAAGGCGGCCAGGAAGCCGCGGAATTGCTCGGGCACCAGGGTATGTCGGTTCACCTTCTCGGAGAAGTCGGCCAGGGTGGCCGCATCCGGCAGCTCCCCGTAAATCAGCAGGTAGGCGACCTCCAGGAATGTCGCATGTTCGGCCAGCGCCTCAATCGGGTAGCCGCGATAACGCAGAATCCCTCGCTTGCCATCAACAAAGGTGATGGCCGATGCGGTGGCAGCGGTGTTCATGAAACCGGGGTCATAGGTGACCAGATCGGCCTGCTCACGCAGGGCGGCCACCACCAGCCCGCCATGTCCAGCCGTCGCCTCGACCTGCGGCAGCATCAGATCGCAGCTTCCCACACTCAGGCGCGCGGGAGCCGCTTCGGTGGGCGGGGCGGTGATCGGCATCAGATGCCCGTGCCTTGGGGGGGCAGCGCCTCGATGATGGGGTGATCCTTGGGGATAGCTCCCATGCGGGCGGCTCCTCCCGGCGAGCCAAGATCGGAGAAGAACTCGACGTTGGCCTGGTAGAACGAGGCCCACTGCGTGGGCACGTCATCCTCGTAGTAGATGGCTTCGACGGGGCAGACCGGCTCGCAGGCGCCACAATCCACGCACTCATCGGGGTGGATGTACAAGGAGCGAATGCCTTCGTAGATGCAATCGACGGGACACTCCTCGATACATGCCTTGTCCTTGACATCGACACATGGCTGGGCAATCACATAGGTCACAAGAGAGTAGTTTAGTCCGGTGATACAGGAGGCAATAGCGGGAAACCTTGGCTGGCGGATGCTACCCATCGGAGCGCGAGTGGTGGTGCGGCGACGGCTGCTGCCGCCGGAGGCGGCCGAGAGCCATCACGTTTGGACGGATATTCTTGCCATCGTCCTAGAGGTGCGCGCAGATGGCCTGCTGCTGCGCACGGATGCTCCCAGGCAGCGTGAAGCCACCGAAGTCTGGGTGCCAGCCTCCCTGATTGAAACCGCCAAACAAATTCCACCCCGGCCACATAGTCGGATGGTTGAGTAGGAGGGCCTACCCAACCAGCTGATACTCAGCTCATGCGGAGGGAGTCGGCGGTGTGGAAGAAAGTAGTGGTAGAGGCACCGGTTTCCAGGGCGGCGGCCAAGGCGGCGAGATCGGCGGCGGCGCGACGGAGGGCCGGGGCGACATGGGCGGCGTTTTCCGCGACCATCGCCTCGGTGCGAGCCGGGTCGGTGTGAGCGACGCGGGTACCGTCGCGGAAGGAGCCAGCCGCGAGCGCCAGTGCCTCGTCGCGAAGGGGGCTTTGTGCCACCGCGTTTAGCAACTGGGTGGCGACCACATGCGGGACGTGACTGATTAACGCGGCTGCCTCGTCGTGGGCGGCATCGGTCAGGACGGTGACATTGCCGTCCAGCACGGTTTCGATGAAGTGGATGATGCGGTTAGCTCTAGGTTCTGCGACTCGCTCCGCTCGCGCAGAATGACGTGTAGTGACGGCCCAGGGGGCGTTCAGCATGAGGGTGTTCGTGGCGGCGGCAAACCCGCTGTACTCGTTTCCGGCCATCGGGTGAGCGCCGACAAACCGCTCCCCCAGCCCAGCCGCCTCAATCGCCTCCCGCACCGGACCCTTGACCGAACCGACATCCATCACCGTGGCGTCGTCGGTGGCGCCGATGTGCCGAGCCAGTTCTATGGCGGTGTCGGCCATCGCCCGGAGAGGGACGGCGAGGATCACCAGGTCGGCGTCCGCTACGGCGTCGGGTAGGGAGGTGGTGGCGGGGATGCCAGCCTCGCGGGCGAGGTTGGCGGTCTGCTCACGGTGGGCGTAGCCGGAGACGGCGATGTTGCGGGCCTGAAGGGCAAGCGCCAGGGAGCCACCGATTAGCCCCAGGCCGAGGATGGCGACGCGGCGGAAATCCTCTACCACAGCAGGCTCCGGGTTTGGGTTTTGTCGGGAGTTTTCGCGGTCACCGAGGCATCGGGAATGTGGTCGGCCAGCACGCCGTCCAGCGCCCCCTCGTCGGGATGCGTGGGGTAGGCGCCGATCACCTTTAGGTAATCGCCCGCCGCCATCAACTCGCCCAACAGCCCGCGCACCGTATCGTCCCACGGGGCGCCGTCAAGGGTGGCGACGAAGACGTACTGCTCGGCGCGTACCTTCAGCGGGCGGGTAATCAGCGAACTCATATTCACCTGATGGTTGCCGAATGACTCTGTCACCCGCGCCAGCACGCCAGGTCCGGTAGCCACCGGGGTGATCGCAAGCAAGGTGCGCCAACCGGTCAGGCAGGAGAAACCATCACCCACATCAGGTAGAGGCAACGGCGCAGGCCGCCGCCCCAGCTTGCGGAGTAACCCCCGACCGCGCCCTCTGGCGGGAGCTATCTTGGCCAGGGCGAGCTCTCGACGAATGGCCCGGTCGATGGCGGCTCGCGTCTGCGCGAAATCGTCCGGCGCCTCATCGCGGCGGGCCAGCACCAGGAATCGAGTGCGGGCACCTTGGAAATCCTCGACGCCACGCGCATAGGTTTGCAGCCCATACAGTGAGCCGCACAGGCGAGGCCCGAAGGCCACCCCGTTCGGCCCCAGATCGCGGCAGGCGGCAGCGTTCGAGGAGGCGGGCAGCGGGGTCAAGCCTCGTCCGGCGACAAACTCGGCCACCTGAGCAAGCCCATGTGGATGCGCCACCGCCTGTTTGAGCTTGCCGTGGCTTGGGCGAACGAA
Source organism: Promicromonosporaceae bacterium (assembly GCA_009780755.1). GTDB lineage: Bacteria > Actinomycetota > Actinomycetes > Actinomycetales > Cellulomonadaceae > Xylanimonas. Next base: position 7,056 of record WQZL01000064.1, read on the forward strand.
CGCATCGAACGAGATGTCGAGCGCCACCGCATCGACGGCCACCACATCGGCCGAACCGAGCAGCGCATCCACAGATGGCACCACATAGCCCTCAATCGAGTTCTCGATGGCCACCACGCCCCGGGCAGCCGTCCCGCTGGCGACGGCGTCGTGTACCTGCCTAACCGTTTCCATCGGCACGGTCGCTCCGCTGGGTGCCCGCGTTCCGGCGCGGGCCAGCCAGTCGAGCGCCGCCTGATGCGTGAAGGTACCTTCCGGTCCGAGGAACGCTACCGCCGCTCCCCCACCAGTTCCGCGCTTGCTCATGGCATCCACCTCGGTTCTAGGGCCGACGGACCGGGCAGGAACTCGGCCCCCGGCAGCACCGCTAAGGTGCGATGCGCAATGCCGCTATCGGCCAGCTGCGCGGTAAGCGAATCCAGCACCTCTGAGTTCGGGCAGGCAAACGACGTGAAGAACACATGCGGTCCCAGCGTTGAGGGATGCGAACGCAGATGTTGTAGGTCAAGCCCGGCGGCGGCGAATACGGCGAGGGTGGGCTGCAAGGAACCGCTGTAATCGTCGTGTGGGCCGAAGGCCAGCCACACTTGGGCCGGGGCTGCAAACCGCGGCCAGGTGGCGCGCGACTCCAGCAGGCCGTACCAGATGGGGGGCAGCGACGAAAAACGCTCCGAACCGGACAGTTCGACCAGCCCAGCCGGGATACGTGGCCGCTCCACCACCAGCGTCCCGTCCGTGCCCGCAATCGCCACACGCTCCGAGATGGTCATCCGGCCAGGTACGAGGCGGGGAGAAAGGCCCAGGGAACGCAGCACATCGGCACAGTCGCGCATCCCGGCCTCGTCGATCACCGCGACGCCGCCACCGTTTGCGGCGTTGGCCTGTCCAGCCCAGGCCCACTGTGGGATGACGGCCTGAGCGGAGGTGACCATCAAGGCGGGATCGCCAGAAAGCAAAGCCTGTTCCAAGACGAGAGTGGGCTGTTCCGGGTGGCCAAGGTGAAGCACTGCGGCCAGGTCGTCGATGGCCGCGACCGTGCCCAGGGTGTCTACGGCGTTACCCAAATCAAGCAATTCGATGAGTTCCCCTACGCCTGCGGAGGCCGGGGCCTGCCCCTCGGGTACCACCACGCCTGACCAGCCGCCGAGGCGCGCGGCCAGGGCGGCGTGGGTGGGTGATTCTCGTTTGGTACGACCGAGCATCAAATTGCCCCAATTCTGAAGGGATCGACGGGCGGCGCGAGGGTAGCTTGCGGCGGGGGGACGCGAGCGAACCAGCGGCGCGGGAGGCAGGCGATTAATACCCAGGCGATGGCGGAGCCGAACGACCAGGCGGCTCCCGCCCAGGCCACGGGGATGTCCGAACTGGGGTCGGCTACCAGCACATCGCCGCCGGCCCCCGGCAACGAGAGAATCCACACCGCCGCCATCAGCGCTACCCCACCTGCGATGAACGTCGGCATTCCACCGAGGGCGCGGCAGAGCAGCGCCGTCGAGACAACAAGCACCAGGCCGATGGCTAGACCGCCAGGAAAGTTTGTCACCTGGACGAAGTCGATCTCCCACAACGTGCGGTGAATCGCCACACCGAGCGCACCAACCGCGAGGCCAAGCAATGCCGAAAGAGCCATCCGCAGGGCCATGTTCCCGCTACTGATGGGCTTGTCGTAGTCGAGGCCAACGGCACCGGGCGGTGGCACGTATAACGCGTCATAGTTCGCGAACAAGAAGGGCGGCGCATCCTGGCGCTGCTGTTCGCTCGGCGCAGACCATTTTGGGTCGGGAGCCGCCCATAAATCGTTCATCGTTCGATCCTATCGAGCGCCGCCAGAAACTTTTGGCTTCCGGTCTCGGTTTGCGTCACCAAGAAGAATTCTTGAGCGCAGATACCAGCAGGAACACCATTAGAAAGGGCATACGAGCCGAGCGCTTCGCCCGCCGCCACAGCGCTAACGTTCTGTATTTGCGTGGCGTGTGCCAGCATCGCGGCTAACACTCGGTCAAGGACAGGAGCGACCTCAATTTGGGCAATGTCCGATGCGCCAACGTCAATCTGGGCGCCCAGCGGCGTCCGCTGCCACAGGTCAGCGGCCCAGGGTGCTAGGCCATCGCTGGCGAATGTCGGATCGGCGGCGAGTTCCATAGCCCGCACGGTCACCTGGTGGGCGCGGATGTGATCGGGATGCCCATACCCGCCGGTCTCGTCATAGGTGGCCACGACGGCGGGGTGTTCGCGCCGGATGAGCAGTGCGAGGCGAGCGGCGGCCTCATCGAGCGGGACGGCACAAAACCCGCCGGTCACGCTCGGGTCGGGTCCGGCGATGCCGGGCGCAATCCAGATCATGCCGGAATCCTCGTAGCGCTCCTTGGTTTCGACACGGGTGGTTGAGTAGGCCGACGCAGGAGGCCGTGTCGAAACCACCGGACAGGGCAACTTGTCGAGGAACGTGCCGCGCACGGTGTCGCCCAAAGCGCGGAGGGAAGCAGCCAGCTCTTGTTCGCGATAGGCCGCGAGTGCCGGGCCGTCTCCTTCGAGGTGCGCCAATCTTGCCGATGCAGTGCCGGGCAGGGCCAGCACCTCGCCGCGCTCTCCGCGCGTGCAGGTCACCACCGTCACTGGCAGCCCGGCGGCGGCGGCTTGCGCGATCAGCGCTCCGGTATATAGCACCTCATCATCGGGGTGCGCATGAACGGCGAGGAGGCTTCCGGGCACAGCTATGTCTTCTTTGCCCTGGACAATGCCCTGGCGCGCTCGATGGCGTCCAGGTTCACCTTGCGGATGCGGACTATCTGCGGGGTGACCTCCACGCATTCGTCTTGTTGGGCGAACTCCAGCGATTCTTCCAGCGTCAGCTTGCGCGGTGGCACCAGGTTCTCGAAGCTTTCGGCGGTGGAGGCCCGCATGTTGGTGAGCTTCTTCTCCTTGGTGATGTTCACGTCCATGTCTTCGTTACGGGAGTTCTCACCCACCACCATGCCTTCGTATACCTCCTGGGTGGGATCGACGAAGAAGGAGCCGCGTTCCTGAAGGTTAATCATGGCGTAGGGGGTAACCACCCCTGGGCGGTCGGCAACGAGAGAGCCGGTGTTGCGGCTCTCAATCATCCCGGCCCACGGCTCGTAGCCCTCCGCGATGGAGGCGGCAATGCCCGTGCCCCGAGTCTCGGTGAGGAAGCGCGTGCGGAACCCGATCAGGCCACGGGCGGGCACCAGGAACTCCATGCGCACCCAGCCCGTGCCGTGGTTGGACATGGTTTCCATGCGACCCTTGCGGGCGGCGAGCAGCTGGGTGACGGCGCCGAGATATTCCTCGGGTGCGTCGATGGTCAATCGTTCCATCGGCTCGTAAATCTTGCCCTCAATGGTGCGGGTGACCACCTGCGGCTTGCCAACGGTTAGCTCGAAGCCCTCGCGACGCATTTGCTCTACCAGGATGGCCAGCGCGAGTTCGCCGCGGCCCTGCACCTCCCAGGCGTCGGGACGTTCGGTGGGTAGCACGCGCAGGGAGACGTTGCCGACGAGTTCTTGATCGAGGCGGTCCTTAACCTGGCGGGCCGTGACCTTGTGACCCTTGCCGCCCTTACCTGCCAGCGGCGAGGTGTTGATGCCGATGGTCATGGAGATGGCCGGATCGTCTACGTGGATTAGCGGCAGCGGCCGGGGGGTTTCTAGGTCGGTGAGCGTCTCGCCGATCATGATGTCTTGGATGCCCGCGACGGCCACGATCGCCCCTGGCCCAGCGCTTGTTGCCGGCACGCGGTCGAGGCCAACCGTTTCTAGCAGCTCGGTGATTTTCACCTGACTTAACGTGCCATCATGCCTAGCCCATGCGACCTGTTGCCCCTTGCGGAGAGTGCCGTTATAGACCCGCAGCAGAGCGAGGCGGCCCAGGAAGGGCGAGGCGTCAAGGTTGGTGACATGTGCCTGTAGCGGCGCGCCCTCTTCATAGGTGGGGGCCGGAATCGTCTCCAGGATGGTGGCGAAGAGTGGTTCAAGGTCGGCGTTATCGGGCAGCGCCCCATCCTGGGGCTGGTTCAGGCTCGCGTAACCGGCCTTGCCGGAGGCGTAGATGACGGGCACGTCCAGGATGGAGTCGAGGTCGAGATCGGGCGCCTCATCGGCCAGGTCGGAGGCCAGGCCAAGCAGCAGGTCGGTGGTCTCGTTTACCACCTCGGTAATGCGGGCATCCTGCCGGTCGGTCTTGTTCACGACGACGATGACGGGCAGCTTGGCGGCCAGAGCCTTGCGAAGCACGAAGCGGGTCTGCGGCAGCGGCCCCTCGGAGGCATCCACGAGTAGCACCACGCCATCGACCATAGACAGGCCGCGCTCCACCTCACCGCCAAAATCGGCGTGACCGGGGGTGTCGATCACGTTGATCGTGATGCCATCGGGGTGTTCGCCCGCGTGCTTGCCTTTGTAGAGGATCGCCGTGTTCTTGGCGAGGATGGTGATGCCTTTTTCCCGTTCCAGATCGCCCGAGTCCATGACACGTTCGGTGGCGTTGCGGTCGCCCAGCGCCCCGCCTTGCCGGAGCATGGCGTCTACCAGGGTGGTCTTGCCGTGATCGACATGGGCGACAATCGCGACATTGCGCAGATCAGAGCGCACAGCCATCTAAGGACTCGTTTCATTCGGTTGGGAACCCGCAACCCCAACCGCTGCGACCCCCCGCAGCACTACGGACAAGCCAATTCTACTCCCCACCCACCGCTGCACCGGAAGTTACGGTCATTCTTAGAGTCTAGGCAGTAGTTTGGGTTAGGCGGCGGGTTTCGATGATCGCGTGAGAACGCCACCAGTTGCGGGCGACGGCCCACTCCTCTAGGTAAGCGCCCCAACTCCAGGTAATGGGCCAGGCGCCATCGGGCTGTTGTGCGGCGGCGAGCATGTCTACCTGCGCGGCTAGCAGATCACGCAGTTCGGGCAGGAAGGTGCTGGCCGGGTGCCAGACGAAGTTGCTCGGGTAGGCAACGTAGCCCGCCCACTCGGCCGGGTCTCGTTCTAACGCCTGGTCAATGTGACGCCAGATTGCGGCCCGGAGTGCGGGCAGGTCGAACTCGGCTACCCGATCAGGTGC
>WQZL01000065.1 GCA_009780755.1 Promicromonosporaceae bacterium
ATCTGCGACATGCTCTCGATCCCGGCCATACGACTCTCCCCGGTGGCGCGGCCTTTGAGCATGTCCAGGGAGGCGGGATAGGTGTAGGCGGCGAAGTTCACCATCGCGGCGTCGGCATTCGGGCCGACTACGGCGATCTTGGTGCCCTTCGTCAACGGCAACAGGCCGTCGTTGGCCACGAGGGTCATGGCCTCTTCGGCCAGGCGCGCCGAAAGCGGGTCGCCCTCCTGGCACACCGTCTCGATCAGCTCCGGGTCGCATTCTAAGAAGGGATCATCAAAGAGGCCCAGCAGGAACTTATCGACAAGCAGCCGCAGCACAGAGTCATCCAAGACACTTTCCGATAGGCGCCCATCACGCACGGCGGCGACCAGGTTTTGACCGTAGCCACTGGGGATGGGCAGTTCCAGATCGAGTCCGGCGTTGAGAGCGAGCAGGCCAGCCTCCTGGTTTGAGGCGGCGACATGCTGACGGGTATGCAGCCATTCAACGGTGGAATAATCAGAGACGACGGAGCCAGTGAAGCCCAGGCGACCGCGCAGCAGGTCGGTAAGAATCTCCCGCGAGGCGCCCACAGGCACGCCATCGATCTCGGAATACGAGTTCATGATCGACCGCAGCCCGGCCTCCTTGATGGCCGCCTCGAACGGCGTGGCGTGCACGTCGTACAACTCGCGCGACCCCAGATGGGTGGCGGCCATGTTCTGCCCAGCCTCCGTGAGCGAGTAGCCCAGGAAGTGCTTGGCGGTGGCGATCACTCCATCGGCCAGGTCTTCGCCCTGCATTCCCTTGATGAAGGCGACACCCAGGGCAGAAGTCAGATAGACATCCTCGCCATAGGTTTCATGGATGCGGCCCCAGCGGGCGTCGCGCGCCAGATCGAGTACCGGGGACAAAGCATGGCGCAGACCGACGGCCTTCATCTGCCGCCGAATGATCTCGGCCATCTTCTGCACGGCCTCGGGGTTCCAAGTGGCGGCCAGGGCGATGGCCGTCGGAAAGGAGGTGAAGCCGGGCGCCACAATGCCATTCAGCGCCTCGGCATGGAAGACCGCCGGGATGCCCAGGCGGGTGTTATTCACCAGGAACCGCTGGATGGCAATACAGGTCTGCGCGATGCCCTGCGGAGAGGAACCGACCATCGCCACATTGGAGATGTGGCCGATGCCGTGGCCAAGGTGCTTAGCCATTAGCGTCTCGTCATAGCCGCCCGCGCCTATCAAGATGTTGGGCATCACGGCGGAGACCTGTTGAGCCTTCTCTTCCAGGGTCATCCTGGCGAGCAGCTCACTCGCCCGCTCAGTTGGGGTCAGGTTCATATTGATTCCTAGAGTTGAGGGTTAGGCGCCACTGCCAGTGGTAGTGGGAGCCGAAGAGGCGGTGGCGGGGCAGGGTGTCGGGGCCAAGCAAAGCGGTGCCGACGCCGCGGTGGGCCACGTCAAGGTTGACAATGGTTCGCGTCGAAGCGGGAAGTTCCCACTGGTGGGCGGCGGCCTCCAGGGTTTCGGTGTCATACCGGGAGACGGTCAGATGCAGCGGCAGGTCCGAGGCAACTCGCACGGTGCCGGGGATACCCCGCAGCTCGGCGAAGTCCACTCCCCCGCGCGTCCCGGAGGATTGCGGCACCACGTACGGGGTGTGCAGGGCGTCGATGCTGGACTCCCAGCGGCCCAGGCCCGCGCCGGCCTGGCGGTCGGGATAGTTCTCGATCGGGCCGAATCCCACGTAGGTGACGTCCGCGAACCCATCTACTAGCTCGAACTCAATACCGACACGCAGGCCGTCGCGGGTGCCCTCGGGCAAGGTGACGCGCTCGGTAAAAACGAAGTCGGCCTCACCCACCTGGGTGATGCGGCGGTGGTGCATCACCTGATCGCCATAGGCGGTGCGGTAGGCGATGGTCACCTCCGTGGCGTCGGCGGCTTCGGTCACCTCGATATGTTCGGCATCGAGACGGAAGAAGCCCGAACGGACGAAACGTTGGTCGAGGTTAAAGGCGTTGTCATTCTCGTGCAGCGCCCGCCACAGGCATAGGCGCGGCGCCGAGGCGAGCAGCGGGTGGGCGATGAGAGCCGGGGCACTGGTGGACAGCGCGGATGCAATGCCGGAGGCCGCCCGGCGAGGCAATGCCACGGCGTGGGTGGCGATCTCGGCGCCCGCGAGCGCCCACGGAGCATCGGTGCGCAATGCGACGGTCAGGTGCAGGGCGAGGGCTTCGGGGTTGCTCAATTCCGTGATGAGCGCCGCGGGTAAATCCATTGTCCAGGAGGTGCCGGGCAGGCGGGCGCCTAGATCGAGTTCGACCCGCTTGCCATCGCCTGAGCGGGTGGCCACCTGGGCAAAGATGCAGAACTCGCTCAGATCGCTAAACGCCCATCGGTTGCGGAGGCGAATCGTGCCTTGGGCGAGGTTTTCCGGGGTGGAGAGTATGGCCAGCGGACTCCACAGGGCGCGGGCCTCATAGAACGCCGGCTTGGGGTCGAGGTTGGCGAAGGCCAGGCCGTTGAGCGCCCAGGTGCCATCGTTCGGGGTGTCGCCGAAGTCGCCGCCGTACTTGCTTTTCCCGCTGCCATCGGGGTCGAGGGCATGATCCATGAATTGCCAGACGAAGCCGCCCTGTAGGCCGGGCATGGTCTCGAACAGTCGCCAGTATTCGGCCAGGCCACCGGTGCCATTGCCGTGAGCGTAGGCGTATTCGCAGGTGATGAGTGGCCGGTTGGCGCGCGAATCGCGAGAGTAGCTTTCCAGGGCGTAGAAGGAGGGGTACATCGGGCAGGTCACGTCTGTGGCGTCGTGCCCGCCGTGCCAGTCGAGGGAGACCGCCCCCTCGTACTGCACGGGTCGGGTTGGGTCGAGGGCGCGCGCCACAGCGTAGGCGGCCTTGTGGGCTACGCCGTAGCCGCTCTCGTTGCCCAGCGACCAGGCGATGATGGAGGGGTGGTTGCGGTCACGCAGCACCATCCGCTTGACCCGTTCGACTATCGGTTCGATGTAGATCGGGTCGTCGGGCAGTATGGAAGCAAACCCGTGCGCCTCAACATTCGCTTCGTCAACGATGTAGAAGCCGAACTCGTCGGCTAGGTCATACAGGTAGGGGTCATTTGGGTAGTGCGCGGTGCGGATGGCGTTGACGTTGAACCGCTTCATCAAGGTAAGTTCGGCGCGCATCCGCTCTCGCGTCATCACCCGACCGGTCTGCGGATCGAAATCGTGACGGTTTACCCCTTGAATAAGCGTGCGCACGCCGTTGATGAGCAGGTCGCGGCCGATGATCTCCACGCGGCGAAAGCCGATCCGCAAGGCGGCCTGGTCTACCACGTTGCCATGCGCGTCGATTAGCTCGACGAGTAAGTCTTCTAGGTGCGGGCGCTCGGCCGACCAGGGGGCCACCTCCAGGTCGGTGAGTTCCACCGTGGCGGTACCCGCCGGTTGCGGGGCGGTGCCGTAGGTGGCGAACAGGTTTGGGATGGCCCGGAACTCTGGCGGCACGGGGGCGGCAGCGGCCTTGTTAGAGACCATCTCCATAAAGTCTTCGGGAAAGCGCGGCTGGGGCCGCTCTAAGCGGTCGGCCTGGCCAGGAGGCAGCGTTTGCACAGGCAGGCGCGGAGCGACGGGCCGTTCGTGGCTGCCACCCAAGACGCTCAGACGCACCCGGTAGGCCACCTCGGTCTCATGGGCGAGGCCATTGGTGAGCGCTTTAACCGTTAACGCCCCCGTGGCGGTGGCCGCATCGTAGTCGGCCCTCACCGTCACGTCGGCCAAGCGCACCTCCCCTGCCGTATATAAAAATACAGAACGGGCCAGGCCGAACTGCCACCACTGATCCTGGTCTTCAAGGTATGACTGCGGCCCCCACTTCGTGACGGCCAGCTCAATCGTGTTCTCGCCCGCGAGCAGGGCATCGGTCACATCGAACTCGGCGGCCAGATGCGAATCGTGACTTGTGCCGATAAACACGCCGTTGACTCTCACATTCAGCACGCCTTCGGCGGCGCCGACGTGCAGGATCGCCCGACGGCCTGGCTGCGGCTTGAAGGAGAAGGCACGACGGTAGACGCCGGTCGGGTTAACGGCGGGCACCTGCGGCGGCACCTCGGAAAACGGCATGGCGACGTTCGTGTAGTGCGGAATATCCACCCCCTCCTGCATCGTCCACAACGAGGGCACGGCGACCTCCTGCCACTTATCCGTCGAGGTGGGAGCGCCGCGCAGCTGGAACTGCCAGGCGCCATCCAGATCGATCTCGGCCTCGCGACGCAGGCCATGCATGGGCAGGCGGTTTATGGCAGTCAGCCCGTCGTTCATCGGTGGATTCCTCTCGCTGCTCGTGGCCTAGATGGTGGCGCCGTTGGTCTTGGCCACGGTGCCCAGCCAAGCCAGGGAGGGTTTCGGGGTGCGGGCAAAGGTTTCCCGGTCCACGGCGATCAGGCCGAACTTCGGCTCCCAGTGGCCCCACTCGAAGTTGTCGAGCAGGCTCCAATGCAGGTAGCCGCGCACATCTACCCCCTCGGCGGCGGCAGCCTTCAAGCCGCGCAGGGCTTCGGTGGTGTAGGCGATGCGACGGTCATCGTCAAGGGTGGGAATGCCGTTTTCGGTGACGAGGCAGGGCAGGCCGGTCACCTCCCAGACGTGCCGTAGGGCTATCCCTAGGGAGTCGGGGCGGTAGGCGGCGCCGGTCTGGGTGTTGTCTGGGTGGTCGGGATGGGGCACGATGCCGCCCGCGTCAACTCGCTGTGCGGAATACGACTGAACGCCAACGAAGTCGTCTCCGGCGGACGCCTCCAGATATAGGTCTTCTTGGTCGTAGCGCACCTCGCGCAGCTTCGCCTCATGTTCCGGGGCGGCCTCCAGGGCCGGATTGGCGATGGACCAGCCCACCTTGGCTAAGGTGCGGGCGCGGACGATGTCGCGGGCGGCATGGTGGAACTCGGCGAAGCGGTGGCCATATTCGGGCTTAGGGGTGGGCAGGTTGGCGGCGATCCGCTCGCGCTGGGCTTCGCCATCTACGGTGGGGCTGGCCCACTCGGTGACGGCTCCCGAGCGCATGGCGTCGGCCATCATCGTCATCATGGCGAGCATGTTCGGCTCGTTGATGGTGACCACCCATTCGACACCGTCCAGGATGTCGCAGGCGCGCGTGACGAACCGGCACCAGGCATCGATGGCCCCTTCGGCCATCCAGCCGCCCTGCTGGGCGAACCAGGCGGGCACGGTGAAGTGTTGCAGGGTGACCACCGGGGTCAGGCCCAGTTCGAGGGCGGTCTCGATCATCCGGCGATAGTGGGCCAGCTCGGCGTTTGAGAATTGGCCGGGGCGCGGCTCAATGCGCGCCCACTCGATGCCGAAACGGTAGGCGTTACACCCGGCGTCGGCGAGTAACTGCATGTCCTCGCGGTAGCGGTGGTAGGAGTCACAGGCGTCGCCGCTGGGTTCCATGCCCGGCATCATCGTCTCGCGCGCCCACCAGTCGGAGTTGAGGTTATTGCCTTCGATCTGATGCGGGGCCGTGGCGGCGCCCCAGAGAAAATTGTCGATGAGTTGAATGGTCATTACGGCTTCCTTCGGGGTTAGCGGGGGTGGGCGACAGCTTTAGCGATGCCGCGTTCGGCTAGTTTGGCCAGGCCGCCGTAGATGTTCTCGTGTTCTTCCCGCAGCCGTTGGCGTTCTAGGCGCCGTGCCCGCTGCGCCTGGGGGTTTGCCACGGGGGCCGCCAGCAGCAGGCGTTGGGTGTATGGGTTCTGCGGGTTGTTGGTCACCTCGGCGCAGGTGCCTTGCTCAACGATGTCACCCCGGAACACCACGCCCACCCGGTGGGAGATGTGCCGGATGACGGCCAGATCGTGGGAAATAAACATGTAGGCCACGCCGGTATCCCGCTGAATCTCGATGAATAGATCAAGCACGGTGGCCTGTGTGGACAGGTCAAGGCCGGAGACCGGCTCGTCACAGATAATCAACCGTGGGCCGGGGGCAAGCGCCCTGGCGATGGCTACGCGTTGCCGCTGGCCGCCGGAGAATTCGCGCGGCAGGCGCGCAGCGGCATTCTTTGGCAGGCCCACCCGGTCCAACAGCTCCAGCACGCGCGCGGTGGCCTTGGCCTTGTCCCAGCCCTGCACCATCAGCGGCTCAGCCAGGGTGCGGCCAATGGTCATGGCGGGGTTCAGCGAGGAGTACGGGTCTTGGAAAACAACCTGGATGTCCTTGGCCAGCGCCCGACGCTGTGCCCCGGAGGCATGGGAGATGTCGCGGCCCTCGAAGGTGATCGAACCGCCAGATACCGGGGCTAGGCCCAGGATGGCCCGGCCGATGGTGGTTTTGCCGGAGCCGGATTCGCCGACAATGCCCAGGGTCTCCCCGGCGTCGATCTGGAAATCGACGCCGTGAACGATCTCGATGGGCTGGCGGCGGAACCCACGTTGCGGGTAGGCGACGTGGAGGCTCCGGGCGTCGATTAGGGGCGTGGTCACTGGTTCGCTCCTTGCCTGACGGGCGGATCGGTGCGGATGGTGTCTTCGTCGAGAATTGAATCGAGCAGCATCTTGGTGTACTCGTGGCTTGGGTTGGCGAACAGTTCCTCGATCTGGCCGGTCTCAACGATCTGGCCCTGCTTCATCACGGCGATGCGGTCGCAGATATCAGCGACCACCCCGAAGTTGTGGGTAACCATGATGATCGCCATGTTCATCTCTTCTTGTAGTTCGCGCAGCAGGTCAAGAATCTCGGCCTGCACCGTGACGTCCAGGGCGGTGGTTGGCTCGTCGGCGATGAGTATCTTGGGCCGGGAGGCGACGGCACCTGCAATGAGGACGCGCTGGGCCATGCCACCGGAGATTTCGTGAGGGTAGGACTTAAACACGCGCTGCGGGTTGGGGATGCCGACGCGGCCAAGCAGTTCGATCGCCCGCTCACGGGCCTCCGGCTTGGTGCAACCGTCGGCGGCGCGAATGCCCTCCACCAGCTGCGAGCCGATGGTGTACACGGGGTCAAGGTTGCTCATCGGCTCCTGGGGCACGTAGGCGATGGTGTTGCCGCGCAAGGCCCGCAACACCGGTTCGGGGGCACCCAGGCATTCGTTGCCCTCGATGCGCACAGAACCGCGGGTCACCTTTGCCTCCAGCGGCAGCACACCAAGGATGCCGAAGGCCGTCTGGGTTTTACCGGAGCCACTCTCCCCAACCAGGCCGATGGTCTCCCCCTGGCGGATGGTCAGGTTCACGCCGCGCACCACCTCATTCAGCACGCCCGCGGGCGACTTGTAGGCGATACCCAGGTCACGCACCTGCAACACGGCCAACTCGTCGGCTGGGCCGCTGACCTCAGCGGAAAACCCCTCGGTGGTCTGGGTGGCGGTGATCTTCTGCGGTTTGGGTCGCGAACCTTCCAGGGCGTCACGCAGCGCATTGCCGAACAGCACAATGTTTGCGGTGATGAGGCCAAGGAAGATCGATGGCCAGATGAACTGCATCGGGTCGATATTGATGGCCCGGAAGCCTTGGGAGATCATGCCGCCAAAGGAGGCGATCTCCGCCGAACCAACCCCCAGGAAGGCCAGGCCGGCCTGTACGCCGATGGCGGTGCCGGTCAGGAAGGAGGTGGCGATGATGATCGGGCCGCGCACCACCGACAGAATGTGGCGAAAGAGGATGCGGGTGTGCGTGACGCCGGAAACCTTGGCGGCATCCACGTACAGTTCCTTGCTCACCCCGATGGTCTGGTTGCGCACAATGCGGTATACGCCGGGTGACATCAAGAAGCCGTAGATGAGCATGGTGGCGCGGAAATCGCCGCCGGTCAGCGGCATAAGCAAAATCAGCAGCAGAATGCCGGGCAGGGTCATCACGACGGTGAACACCCATTCAACGCCGGAACGCAGCCGCGTAAAGTAGCCGCCGATCAGGCCGAAGGTGGTGCCGACCACCAGGGCCACGGAGGCGCCGATCAGGGCGGAGACCCAGGCGGTGTTGATGGAGTGCAGCACTCGGGCGAAGATGTCTTGGCCCAACTGGTTAGCGCCAAACGGGTAGCCGGGACTGCCGGTGGGCAGGTTCACGTTCCCAAAGACCACATCGTTCGGGCCATGCTGGGGCAACACATTGGCGAGCAGGCCCAGGGCGATGGTTGCCAACAGGATGCTGGCGGTGATAACGGCCTGCGGGTCGCGTAGCAGGCGGTGAAGTACGGATTTGCGCGCCTCATCGGTGGCCATCAGTAGACCCTCGCCTTCGGGTTGAGCCAACCATTAACAATGTCTACCAGCAGGTTCATGCCTACCGTCAGGCCGATGCCGACGCTCATCACACCGAGCATCACGGTGTAATCGCCGGAGGTGGCCGCGGTAAACGCGAAGGTGCCAAAACCGTGTAGGGCGAAAACCTGCTCAATGATGAGCGCGCCGCCGAACATGGTGATGAAGGTCAGGCCGAGCACGGTGACCGCTGGGCCAGCCGCGTTACGCAGGGCGTGTTTAAGCAAGATGGCGCGCGGGGAAACACCGCGGGTGCGCAGCGTACGAATGTAATCCTTGCGGAGTTCATCGATCATGGTGCCACGCACCTGATTGGCGATATTCGCGGCCCCACCGATGAAGATGGTGATTACCGGGATGGTGATGGAGCGCAGCCAGCCACCAAAATCCTGTTCCATCGGCACAAATCCGGTGGCGGGTAGCCAGCCAAGCTCGATGGCGAAGAGCATCACCAGGCCGATGGCTACCAGCAGGTTTGGGATGAGGTTTCCGATCAGGGAGAAGCCTTGGCACACCTTGTCCACCCAGCCCCCACGAGAGGCGGCCCACACGCCCAGCAGCACGGCCACGATGGCCGATAACGTAAGCGCGGGCAGCACCACGGAGAGGGTGACGGAGATGCGCTGCGGCAGCTGGCTCATCACATCTGCGCCGGTAAAGAAGCTAGTTCCCATGTCGCCCCGGAAGAGGCCGCCGAGCCAGTCGAGGTATTGGATCAACACCGGTCGATCCATGCCAAGCCGGGCGGCCATGTCAGCGATCTGCTCGGGGGTGGCACCCGGCCCCAGCCGGGTGGCGATGATGTTATCGAACGACATGCTAAGCAGCAGGAAGGTGATAAGTGACGAGACGATGAACAGGACGAGGCCCGCAATCATGCGGCGTCCCAGGTACAACAGCACGGATGCCTCCTTGAATCCTTTGACGGCCTAGTGGTGGGGCGCCAGGAGATGACGATGGCGCCCCACCAAGTATTTAGCCTGCGACCGTGAACAGCTCGATGCGCAACTGCTCAACCGGGGTGCCGTGATAGACGATGCCCTCACGGTTGGCGAACATCTGCATGTTTATCAGGATCGGGGCATCCCAGGCGTTTTCGATGACGAATCGGTTTACCTCGCGGCCAACCTCGGCGCGGGCGGCAGTATCTAGGGTGGCCATGAACTGCTCTACCAGCGGGGTGAGTACCGGGTCGGTGCTGCCGAAGGGGTTGAAGACGCCATCTGGGGAGTAGTTGCCGCTGAACACGTGGGTGGGCAGCGTCGGGTCACCCTCGACGAAGATGGCCATCGGGAAGCGCCCGGACATTACGGCGGTTCCAACCTCGGCTGGCGGGATGGCCTCCCAGTTGATGCGGATGCCAAGTTCACCTAGCGCGGAGGTAATCAGCGGATCGGTGTGGGCGAACCAGGGAATGGAGGGCATGGTGACCTCGAAGCCATCGGCGAAGCCGGCCTCGGCCATCAACTCGTGAGCGCGGTCAAGGTCGAAGGCATACATATTGGCCAGTTCGGGCAGGTAGACGTCAGTGCTGGGCAGGATCATCTGGTTGGTAGGTGTGCCCAGACCGCCAGTCATGGCCATGACAAAGCCCTCGCGGTCGAGCGCATAGTTGATGGCCTGGCGGACGCGCACATCGCCCAGGGCTGGGATGAGGTCGCCATCACGGTCGAAGATGCGCAGCACGGTTTGAGCGGTACCGAGTACCTGGGTAATCTCGAAGCCGGCTTCGGTAACCGAGGCGACATCGGCCGCCGGTACGGAGGTCCAGTCGATCTGGCCGGAGCGCAGGGCATTCACGGCGGCGGTGGGGTCGGGCATCATGTGGATGCGTACCTGGTCGAAGTCGAAGGCGGCGGCGTTCCAGTGGTCGGGACGGCGGTCGAGTACCCACATGGCACCGGGGATGGTCTCGCCTTCGTTCAGGATGAAGGGGCCAGAACCCATCGGGTTCGTTCCGGCGTTCGGCGCATCGAGCATGTCGGCGCGGCCGATCACACCCGGAGCGTTGGCCAGCGCCCACAGGAAGGTCACGTCCGGCTCGGAGAAGTTGACCTGGAAGGTCAGCTCGTCGATGGCCTCGAAACCGGTGACGGAGGTGAAGTGCCCCTGGTTGATGCCCGGAGTGCTGCTAAGCATTTCCAGGGTGGCCACTACGTCCGTGGTGGTGACCTGTACGCCATCCGTCCAAGACAGATCGTCGCGCAGGGTCATGGTCAGGGCGAGGCCGTCTGCGGAGAACTCCCAGGATTCGGCGGCAGCCGGAACGGGGTGGGCATCTGGGCCGTTCATGACCAGGGTGTCGTAGATGGCGGCGGTGATGATGAGGGCGTTGCCCCCGGAGTCAACGATGTTGAAGGAGCCGGGGTCTTGGTTCATGGCGAGGTTCAGCACGCCACCGCCACCGCCAGTGCTTGTGGCGGGGGTATCACCGTTTCCGGTGACGGGGGTTTCAATGGCGCCGTTGGTGTCATCTGGGGTTGGGTCGGCGTCGCCCCCATTGCCATTGTCGCCACCACAGGCGGCGAGAGTGAGCATGGCGGTAGCCGCGACGGCGGCGGCCGCAGTGCGGCCCTTGCGGAGATGCGTTCGCATCCTGATCTCCTTAGATCCTGGGTGGTGCAGGCGGCTATCAGGCGACAGCGCCAGGCTTGCGGACCCGCGACCGCGGCGAGTATTTTCGCCAAGTATCGCGCGTTACCTGAACTATGGCATGACTCGGTAACGCGTGTCAACTATACTGTTGCGCAGACGCTTCAGCTTGTGACGAGAAAGGCGATGGGATGGTTGTCAAGAGTGAGGATGTGGCGGCGGCGGCTGGGGTATCTAGGGCCACCGTGAGCCAGATTCTTAATGGTCGAGGAGAGCGGTTTTCCGCTGCCACCAGGGAGAAGGTGCACAAGGTCGCAGCGGAGCTGGGGTATCAGCCATCCATCGCCGCCCGCACGCTGGCCAAGGGTTCCTCCGACATCATCATCGTCCTCATCCCGGATTCGCATATCAGCACGAACTTGCAAGAGGTGCTAGAGGCTGCCGCAGAGGGATTGCAGCGCCACGGCTACACCCTTCTGTTGCGCCTGGCCACATCCTCAACGGATTTGCTGGAGACGCTGGTGGTGCAGTTGCAGCCGCGGGCCGTGATCTCCATCCTGCCGCTCACCCCCGAGGAGCGCGCGGTGTTAGAGCGGCACCGGATAACGGTGGTTGGAGCCTCGGAGGCTAACCACGACTTCGACCGGATGATTGGGCGCATCCAGGCAGATCACCTCGCCTCTCACGGCTACCGACAGCTCGCCTACATTCACTCCATCGATCCTCGCTATACCGCTTGGGGGGCACCCCGCGAGGCCGGGCTTGCCGCGCTTTGCGCCGAACGGGGGCTGCCCGCGCCGATAGTTGATCGCCTGCGCCTCGATCCTCAGGAGGCAACTCGCATCATCAACGAGCTTCCCAAGGGCACGGGAGTTGCCTGCTACAACGACGACATTGCCATCGCGTTGATGGTCGCAGCTCGCGTACTTGGCCGCAAGGTGCCCGGCGATATCGGGTTGATCGGCTTTGACGCCACCCCGCTGTCGGCCATCACCAACCCCCGCCTGACCACCCTCAGCATCGACGTAGAACTCGCAACCCGCGGACTCATCGGCCCGCTCGGCGCCGCCCTTGGCCTGCCCGCCACGGCAGACCCGACCGGACTGAGAATGCCTCACATCATCGAAGGCGGGTCTGTGTAAAGTCGCGGGAGTGTCAGCTAAACGGTGTAAGTGGCTCTGTGCCCGCGTGGTGGGCAGAAGGGTTGCATCATGACCGTAACACTGGGGGCTGTGAGTCCTCCGAAGAAGATGTCGCTATCGAGTGGCGGA
>WQZL01000066.1 GCA_009780755.1 Promicromonosporaceae bacterium
GCTCGGCCTGGTGGCTGGCTTCCTGTTTACCTAAAGATCATGGCTGCGCTATTCGTACCGGGGCAAGCGGCGTCGGTGGCCGCGCAGGTCGAGCATCAGGGTCTCGATCTGTTTGTGCCTGCCCTTTACGACGTGTTCTGGTCGCTGGTGGTGATCGGGGTGATTGCCCTTGCCTTCTATAAGTGGATTCTGCCACCCATGATGAAGGTACTCGACGCTCGTACCGACAGCATCGAAGACGGGTTGGCCAAGGCCGATCAGGCTCGTGAGGCCGCCGAGCAGGCGATAGCCAAACGACAGGAAACTTTGGACGCGGCTCGCACCGAGGCTGCACAGGTGCGTGACCAGGCTCGCATAGCGGGCAAGGCCATTGCCGCCGAGCAGCGGGCCTTGGCCACCGCCGAAGCAAATCGCATCGCCGAGGCAGCCGAGCGGCAGATCGAGGCCGAGCGTCAGGCCGCCGCCGCAGCCCTGCGCTCCGAGGTGGGTGGTCTCGCCGCCGAACTGGCTACTCGCATCGTGGGGGAAGCGCTGGTTAGCGACGGGGCACAGTCGCAGGTGATCGATCGCTTCCTAGACGAGCTGGCAGCGAGCCAAAGCCACATCGAGCTAGAAGCAGACCAAGGCGACAAGGGGTTGGAGGTGAGCCATGATGCGCCGCGCTAGTGCCGCGTCGCTTAGCGCCGCGGGAGCCGCCTTCGAGCCGGTTGTTCGCAGCGCGGGCGCCGACGCGCTGCTGCTTGCCCAGCAGCTCGACCAGGTGGCGGGCGCCTTGACCAGTTCCGCCCCACTGCGGCGAGCGCTGGCCGATCCAGACGGTAACCCCTCTGGGAAAACGATGATTGTCCGGCACCTACTGGCGGGAGCAGACGAGCCAGTGGTGGCCGCGGTGGAGTCGCTGGCCGCGGCTAAATGGAGTCATGACGATGACCTGACGGCGGCGGTCCGGCAACTCGCAGCCCAGGCCATCATCAGCGAAGCCGCCCTCCACGGTGATCTATCTGGGGCCAGACCGGCTACCTTGCTGGCCGCAGCCCAGAAAAGAATCGCGGCGCTTACCACGCCGGTAGCCGCCATCACCAGCGCGGTTGCTCTCAAAGCCACCCAAGCCGAGCGCCTACAAGCCTTGTTAGAACGTGCCTACGGCCCCATCCAAATGCGTCTAAAGGTGGACTCGACCATTCTGGGTGGTCTGCGCATCCAGGTGGGCGCCGACACAATAGACAGCACCATGCTTACCCGACTCGCCGACGCTCGCCGTAGCCTGGCCGTCTAAACCTCAAAGGAGCATCGATGTCCCTGACCATTCGCCCCGAAGACATTCGGGCCGCGCTGGCAGCCAGCGTGCAGGCTTACGCTCCCGGTCCCCCCGCCGCCGAGGAGATCGGCCACGTTGTCTTGGCCGCCGACGGCATCGCGAACGTTGAGGGTCTACCCGGCGCGATGGCCTCCGAACTGCTGCGCTTTGCCGACGGCACCCTGGGCCTGGCCCTAAACCTCGACGAGCGGGAGATTGGCGTTGTGGTACTCGGCGATTTCGTCGGCATCGAGGAAGGCCAGGAGGTACGCCGCACGGGAGAGGTACTCTCCGTGCCGGTAGGCGAGGGGTACCTTGGCCGGGTGGTCGATCCCCTCGGCAACCCCATCGATGGCTTAGGGGAGATCACCGGACTGGCGGGCCGTCGCGCCCTAGAACTACAGGCTCCCGGTGTCATGGCTCGCAAGAGCGTCTGTGAGCCGCTACAGACCGGGATCAAGGCCATCGATTCGATGATTCCCGTCGGCCGCGGCCAGCGGCAGCTCATTATCGGCGACCGGCAGACCGGCAAGACGGCCATCGCGATTGACACCATCATCAACCAGCTAAACAACTGGACCTCCGGCGACCTAGAAAAGCAGGTGCGCTGCATTTACGTGGCCGTCGGGCAGAAGGCCACCACCATCGCGGCGGTGCGCGGCGCGTTGGCGGACGCGGGCGCGCT
The DNA here is from genome assembly GCA_009780755.1 of Promicromonosporaceae bacterium. Taxonomy (GTDB): domain Bacteria; phylum Actinomycetota; class Actinomycetes; order Actinomycetales; family Cellulomonadaceae; genus Xylanimonas. Next base: position 1,983 of record WQZL01000066.1, read on the forward strand.
GGCATACACCACCATCGTCGCGGCCCCCGCCTCCGACTCGGCCGGGTTTAAGTACCTGGCCCCGTATACCGGCTCGGCCATCGGCCAGCACTGGATGTACGCGGGCAAGCATGTGCTGATCGTCTTCGACGACCTTTCCAAGCACGCCGAGGCATACCGCGCCGTCTCCCTGCTGCTGCGCCGCCCGCCCGGCCGCGAGGCATACCCCGGTGATGTGTTCTACCTGCACTCTCGCCTATTGGAGCGCTGCGCCAAGATGTCCGACGAGCTAGGTGGCGGTTCCATGACCGGCCTGCCGATAATCGAGACCAAGGCCAACGACGTCTCCGCATATATTCCCACCAACGTCATCTCCATCACGGACGGGCAAATCTTCTTGCAATCCGACCTATTCAACGCCGATCAGCGCCCAGCCGTCGATGTTGGCATCTCCGTCTCCCGCGTGGGCGGGGCCGCCCAGACCAAGGCCATGAAGAAGGTGGCCGGCACGTTGAAGATCGATCTGGCGCAGTTCCGCTCGCTGGAAGCCTTCGCCATGTTCGCCTCCGACCTCGACGCCGCCTCCCGTGGCCAGCTCGCCCGCGGCGCCGTGCTGATGGAACTGCTCAAACAACCCCAGTACACGCCGTATCCGATGCAAGATCAGGTGGCCTCGCTCTGGGCAGGCACCAAGGGGCAGCTCGACGATGTGCCCGTGGCGGATGTGGGGCGCTTCGAGCGAGAGCTGCTCGACCACCTGCGCCGCACTACCGATGTACTTGACGCTATTGCGGCAACCGGCGAGCTTGACGACATCACGGAAGAAAAGCTGGCCGCCGCCGTCGAAGATTTCCGCCACGGTTTCCGCAAAGGCGACGGCACCCCGCTCGTCATCAACGAGACCCAAGACGGTCAGTTGCGCATCATCCAAGAACAGATCGTCACGGGGAGCAGATAGATGGCCGGGGGAGTCCAGCGCGTCTATCGCCAGCGCATCACATCGACGCAGAAGCTGAAGAAGGTGTTCCGGGCGCAGGAACTCATCGCTGCCTCGCGCATCGGTGCCGCTCGCACTCGGGTTAGCCAGGCCACCCCGTTTGCGCAAGCCATCACCCAGGCGGTTTCGGCGCTTGCGGCCCACGCCCGCGTCGAACATCCGCTGGTTGAGGCGCGTCACGACACCGACCGGGTTGCGGTGCTGGTGGTGGTCGCCGACCGGGGTATGGCCGGTTCGTATACAGCGGCGAACATCCGCGAGACCGATCGACTGCTGGCGACCCTGCGCGCGCAGGGCCACGTCATTGACCTGTATGTGGCCGGACGACGGGCCGTCGCTCACTATTCGTATCGCGGGTATGACCTAAAGCGGAGCTGGGTTTACGGCTCAGATCGACCCGAACAAGAGGTGGCGACCGAAATCGCCGACACGCTGTTGGCTGCGTTTGCCGCCCCGGCGGACCAAGGGGGAGTAGCCGAGCTGCATGTCGTTTACACGCAGTTCGTAAATATGGTGACGCAGACCCCGCGGGTAGTGCGGATGCTGCCGTTGGAGGTGGTGGCTCACTACTCTCAGACCGAGGAAATCGAGCCGCTATACGAGTTTGAACCATCGGCCCCCGAGGTGCTTGACGCGCTGTTGCCGCGCTACGTGCGCAGCCGCCTGTTTTCGTTTCTGCTCGAATCGGCGGCATCCGAGCTGGCCTCACGACAGCGGGCCATGCGCACGGCCACCGATAATGCCGAAGAACTCATTCGTAACTACACCCGTCTGGCCAACCAGGCCCGTCAGTCCGAGATCACCCAGGAAATCTCCGAGATCGTCTCGGGGGCCGATGCCCTAGCGGTAGGTAAGTGAGGTAATCATGACCACTTCTGGTAACCCGGTGGCGATGCAGCCGGACGCAGAATCCCGGCCAACCGGTCGGGTAACTCGCGTGATCGGCGCCATCGTGGACGTCGAGTTCCCCGAGGATGCCCTACCAGACATCTACCAGGCGCTAACCGTGGATATCGCGGGCACGGTACACGGCGAGGATAAGCCGTTCACCATCACGTTGGAGGTGGCCCAGCATCTCGGCGACGGCGTGGTGCGCACCATTGCGCTCAAACCCACCGATGGCCTGCGGCGCGGGGCGGTGGTGACCAATACGGGCGCGCCCATTTCGGTGCCGGTCGGCGACGTGACCAAGGGCCATGTCTTCGACGTGACCGGCAACGTGCTTAATCTAAAGCCGGGGGAGACCTTCGAGGTGACCGAACGCTGGCCCATCCACCGCCAGCCGCCGGAGTTTAAGGACTTGGAGCCTAAAACCCAGATGTTTGAGACCGGCATTAAGGTGATTGACCTGCTCACCCCGTACGTGCAGGGCGGCAAGATCGGCCTATTCGGGGGCGCGGGCGTGGGCAAAACCGTGCTGATTCAAGAAATGATTCAACGAGTGGCCCTCGATCACGGCGGCGTTTCGGTATTCGCAGGCGTTGGCGAGCGCACCCGGGAGGGCAACGACCTGCTGACCGAGATGGCCGAGGCGGGGGTTTTTGAGAAGACCGCGATGGTTTTCGGTCAGATGGATGAGCCACCCGGCACTCGTCTGCGCATCGCGTTGACCGGCTTGACGATGGCCGAGTATTTCCGAGACGTGCAAAAGCAGGACGTGCTGCTGTTCATCGACAACATATTCCGCTTCACCCAGGCCGGGGCCGAGGTCTCGACGCTGCTGGGTCGGATGCCATCGGCCGTTGGCTACCAGCCGAATCTGGCCGATGAGATGGGCTTGTTGCAAGAACGCATCACCTCTACTCGGGGCCACTCCATCACCTCGTTGCAGGCCATCTATGTGCCGGCCGACGATTACACCGACCCGGCCCCGGCTACCACCTTTGCCCACCTAGACGCCACCACGGAGCTGTCGCGCGAGATCGCGGCCAAAGGCTTGTATCCGGCCGTCGATCCCCTCACCTCCACCTCTCGCATTCTCGACCCGCGCTATGTTGGCCAGGAACATTACGAGGTGGCCACTGGTATCAAGTCGATATTGCAGCTCAATAAGGAACTGCAAGACATCATCGCGATTCTGGGCGTTGATGAGTTGTCGGAGGAGGATAAGACGCTGGTGGCCAGGGCGCGACGCATCCAGCAGTTCCTCTCGCAGAATACGTACATGGCCGAGAAGTTCACGGGCGTACCCGGCTCCACCGTGCCGCTGGCCGATACCGTCGAGGCGTTCAAGAAGATCGCCGATGGTGAGTACGACCACTACGCCGAGCAGGCGTTCTTCAACGTCGGCGGCCTGGATCAGTTGGAGGCCAACTGGTCCAAGATCCAAAAGGAGTACGGCACCACATGGCTGCACTAAGCGTTGACCTGGTAGCCACCGACCGCAGGGTGTGGTCGGGGGTGGCGCAATCTGTTTCGGCGCCGTCCATCAATGGGCAGATTGGCATCCTGCCTGGTCATACCCCGCTGCTTGCCGTGATGCGCGCGGGCACGGTCAAGGTGGTCGCCGGAGATGGCACCATCTTTGAGGCCAAGGTCTCTGGCGGCTTCCTCTCCGTAGACGACAACCTAGTGACAGTAGTAGCCGACGAAATTACCACCCCACCCGATGGTTGATGGGGCATTGTCTGCCCGGCCAACCCCGTAGGATTTGTGTTCATGCGTCTTGTGGTTGCTAAGTGTTCGGCTCGTTACACCGGCCGGCTGGCGGCAACTTTGCCGTTTGCCAAGCGATTGTTGATGATTAAGGCCGATGGGTCGGTGCTGTTGCACTCCGATGGTGGTTCCTACAAGCCGCTGAACTGGATGAGTCCGCCCTGTTCGTTGAAGGTGCGCGAGCCTGACGCCGAGGCCAAGGAACGGGGCGTCACCGAGGTGTGGACCGTTCAGCATGGCAAGACGGACGACTGTCTCACCATCGAAATTCATGAGGTCTTCCACGACTCGTCGCACGAATTTGGTGTCGATCCTGGCGTGATCCGGGAGGGGGTAGAGGCCCACTTGCAGGAGGCGTTGGCCGCCCAGATCGAGCTGCTGGGGGAGGGGCACTCCCTGGTGCGTCGGGAATACATGACGGCTATCGGCCCCGTGGATATTTTGGCTCGGGCCCCCGAAGGCGGGCATGTTGCCGTGGAGATCAAGCGACGTGGCGAGATCGATGGCGTCGAGCAATTGACTCGCTACCTGGAGCTGCTCAACCGCGATCCGTTGCTCGCTCCGGTGCGCGGTGTGTTCGCTGCCCAGGAGATCAAGCCCCAGGCTCGCGTGCTCGCTACCGACCGAGGTATCGGCTGTCTTGTCCTTGACTATGAGGCCATGCGGGGCATCGACGATGCCGAATCCAGGCTGTTCTAAGGGCCGTTTTGCGACAAGTAATGATGCAACAACGGCCTAACCGGCGTGGCGTTTGCTCTCCCCGCATTGTCAAAGGGAACGCTGTACGGTGTCAGTTGTATCCCATAATCTAGGAGACATTTATGAAAATGCGTAAGAGCGCGATTGCTTCGCTCGCCGCAATCACCATGTTGTTTGCTGGTGCCGCGACGGCCCACGCCGACAATGGACCCGAAGATGCCACCCTCACGCTAACGGCCGCCGAGGGCGGCAGCGTCGAGATTTGCATCGACGAAGACTGCTACCCCGCAGACGAAGAGGCGAAGGTGATCGAGCCGGGTACCGAGCTGCGGGTCGAGGCCACCCCCGATGAGGACATGCTGTTCGTCACCTGGTACGTGACCGCCGATGTCGAGTGGGTAAACGACACGACGATTGAAAGCAACCCGGCGTACTTCCTTATGCCCGATGACCAGTTCATCGTCGCTGCGGTGTTCACGGAGATCGATGAGGATGGCGAGGATGGCTACGCGTGGGTTTGCCCCACCGACGACGCCACCTTTGAAGACGTGCCCGTTGGGGCTGCCTTCCACTGCGAAATCGAGTGGCTGGCCCAAACCGGTATCACCACCGGCTGGGAAGACGGCACCTTCCGCCCGGTGCTGAACATCGAGCGTCAGGCGATGGCCGCGTTCCTCTACCGCGGCCTAGCCGAAGCTGGCGTGTTCGCGGCGCCCGAGGAAGGCACATTTACCGACAAGCTGCCCACCGACTACTTCTTCCACCAGGTCGAGTGGCTGGCCGACTCCGGCATCACCACCGGTTGGGACGATGGCACCTTCCGCCCGCTGTACTCGATCGAGCGTCAGGCGATGGCCGCGTTCTTGTTCCGGGCCGCTGGTGAGCCAGAGTTCGAGGCTCCTGAAGAACCCACCTTCTCGGATGTTCCGGTGACCGATCCCTTCTTCCTGGAGATCGAGTGGATGTACTACACCGGCATCACTACTGGTTTCGATGACAACACCTTCCGTCCGTTGGAGGGCGTCGAGCGTCAGGCGATGGCCGCGTTCCTATTCCGCGCCTTCACCGGCGGTTACCTAGACGACGCCAACCTTGGCATGGCTGGGGACGAAGCCCCTGCGGATGACGAGGACGACGAGGACACCGACCCGAACCTCGACGACGATGACGATGACGACGAGACCGACCCGGACGTTGACGACGAGGCTGACGACGACTAGTTCATCCGTCACCTTCTCCGAAGCCCTCGGCAGTCTCCCCCGACTGCCGAGGGCTTCGCTAACTCCTCCACCGGTGATTGAGCCGCAGGGCAAACATAGGTGGAGGAGTAAGAGGGTCGCCAGGCCCGACGTGTCAAAACCACCAACCGCACTTAAACCATCGGAGGCGGGGGCGTATTTGAGTGGGGTGAGGCTACCGGGTATGATTGCGCGGTTGTCTACCGGTTGGTGGACGCTCCTGGGACCTTAGCCCGAATGAGTGGTCGGTCCCGCGCTCGGCTCGCAATCCCGCGAGATACCGGGTGTGACCTTATGTTCTGATACAGGACAGGAAGAAGACGCATGACTAACGTACGCAAGTCGCGCCGCCAGGTTCGCCTGAGCCGCGCGCTCGGCATTCCGCTGACGCCCAAGGCCGAGCGGGCCTTTGAGAAGCGGCCCTACCCGCCTGGCGAGCATGGCCGCTCCCGCCGCAGCACCGAGAAGGCCTACGCCATCCGCCTGCGCGAAAAGCAGCGCCTGAAGGCCCAATACATGATTCGCGAGAAGCAGCTGCACACGGCGTACAAGAACGCCAAGAAGACCGCTGGTCTGACCGGTGAATCCATGATCGAGGACTTGGAGACCCGTCTGGATGCCCTGGTGCTGCGCGCCGGTTTCGCCCGCACCATCTTGCAGGCTCGTCAGGCCGTCACCCACCGCCACATTCTGGTGGATGGCAAGATTGTTGACCGTCCCTCCTTCCGGGTGAAGGTAGGCCAGACCATCCAGGTCAAGCCCAAGAGCCAGGCCATGACGCCGTTCCAGGTTGCCGCCGCCGGCGCCCACCGCGACGTGCTGCCCACCCTGCCGGGCTACCTGGAGGTGCAGCTGGAGAAGCTCACCGCCACCCTGACCCGCAAGCCCCTGCGCGCCGAGGTGCCCGTCACCTGTGAAGTCAACCTGGTGGTCGAGTTTTACGCCCGGTAATTGCGTAGCGACGAGATGCGCGTCAGCTCTCGAAAGAGGTTCGATGAAGCCCCGCCCAATGTTGGCGGGGCTTTGTCGTTGAACGCCCCCTCCGGTGGTTGAACCGGTCGAAACCACTACCACCGCGGACAAGGTGGTTTCGACAGGTTTAACCACCGGTGGGTAGGCTGGGATGCTGGTGGTTTCGACATGGCCCTCCTTCGTCGTGCCTACTCAACCACCAGGTCTGATAAGGGGAAGTATCTATGTCTGTGGGAGACGTGGCGGGGTTGATTGCCGCCATTGGTTTCGTGCTGCTGGTTGGCCTGCTGGCGCTGCCGATCATCAAGCTGGGCCGGGTGTTCGATGAGATGCGGCGATCCATCCGCGATGTCACTGAACACTCCACGCCCATTCTTGACGAGGCTGTGAACACGGTGGCTGGGGCCAATGCCCAGCTAGAAAAGGTGGACGTTATCACCACCTCAGCTGCGCAGACCGCCGAGAACGCCTCGGCCTTGGCCGGGCTTTATGCCGCCGCCCTGGGCCGTCCGGTGGTGAAGGTTGCCTCCTTTACATACGCGGCTCGGCAGGCGTTCGCGGGTGCCTGGGAGAAGACCAAGGCCACCAAATCAGCGAAGAAGACGGCCGACTGATGCGTCGCCTGTTCTGGATCGGGGTGGGCGCGGTCACCACCATTGTTGTCTACCGCAAGGGCCGCCAGGTCTATCAGCGGTACGTCCCCTCGGCAGTGGCCGAGCGAGTGCAGCAGGGCGCCCGCGACGCTTCTGGCCGCGCAGGTGTTGCCTTGGCTGAGTTCCGCACCACCTTCTCGCAGGCCCGCGCTGCCCGCGAGGCCGAGCTGATCGCCGCGCTCCTAGCCGAAGGTCAGCAGCATCCCGATGTCACCCGTGCTTCCCGCAAAAACAAGTAACTCCACCTAAAGGTCAAAACACATGAGAACCGCCGAAATCCGTCAGCGCTGGCTCGATTACTTCGCATCCAAGGATCACCAGATCGTGCCCTCGGTCTCCCTGGTCAGCCCCGACCCCTCGATCCTGTTCACCATCGCGGGCATGGTCCCGTTCATCCCATACATCCTGGGTACCGAGCCGGCGCCGTGGCCACGTGCCGCCAATGTGCAAAAGTGCATCCGCACCAACGACATCGAAAACGTTGGCCGCACCACTCGCCACGGCACGTTCTTCCAGATGAACGGCAACTTCTCCTTCGGTGACTACTTCAAGACCGGCGCCATCGACATGGCCTGGGAGCTGCTGACCGGCACAACTGCGAACGGCGGCTATGGCCTGGACGGCGACCGCCTATGGGTCACCCTCTGGAATGAGGACGACGAAAGCTTTGAGGCGCTAACCAAAGGCATCGGCCTTGACCCGAAGCACATCGTTAGGTTGCCACGCGAGGAGAACTTCTGGGACACCGGCCAGCCTGGCCCGGCTGGCCCCTGCGCCGAATGGCACTACGACCGTGGCCCGGCCTATGGCCCCGAGGCAGAAGGCGGCTCGGTTGACCCCGGCGGCGACCGCTACCTGGAAATCTGGAACCTCGTTTTTGACCAGTTCGTGCGCGGGGAGGGTCAGGGCAAGGACTACCCGCTGCTCGGCGAGCTGGACGCTAAGGCCATCGACACCGGCGCGGGCCTCGAACGCATCGCCTACCTGTTGCAAGGCAAAGAAAACATGTTCGAGATCGACGAGGTGTTCCCCGTCATCGAACGCGTGCAGGAACTCACTGGTCGCCGGTACGGCGCAAACCTCGAAGACGACGTGCGGATGCGGATCATCGCCGATCATGTGCGCTCGGCTCTGATGGTGATCGGCGACGGCGTGCGCCCCGGCAACGAGGGTCGCGGCTACGTGCTGCGCCGCCTGGTGCGCCGCGCCGTGCGCTCCGTGCGGCTGCTCGGCTATGACGACGTGGCCCTGCCCGAGCTGCTGCCCGTCTCGATGGCGGTAATGAAGACGTCCTACCCGGAGGTCGAAACCGACTTCGCGCGCATCGCCGAAGTGGCCTACGGCGAGGAAGATGCCTTCCGCCGCACGCTCGCCTCGGGCACAACCATCTTGGATGTTGCCGTGGCGAAAGCCAAGGAGTCCGGTTCGCTGCTGCTCGACGGCCAGACCGCCTTCAAGTTGCACGACACCTCCGGGTTCCCCATCGACCTCACGCTGGAGATGGCGGCCGAACAGGGCGTCAAGGTGGATGAGGCTGCGTTCCGTCGCCTGATGACCGAGCAGAAGGAGCGCGCCCGCGCCGACGCGCTCGCCAAGAAGACCGGCCACGCCGATCTGGGCGCCTACCAATCCATCGCGAATAATCTGGCGGCGCCCGTCGAGTTCCTTGGGTACACCGACTTGAAATCGACGGTGGCCGTTGTTGGCCTACTGGTGGACGGAGTGCCCGCGCCGCTGGCCACCGCCCCGGCCGATGTAGAGGTGGTGCTTAACCGCACCCCGTTCTACGCCGAGGCGGGCGGGCAGCTAGCCGACCAAGGCACCATCGTGCTCGATGGGGGCGGCGTGATCGAGGTGGCCGATGTGCAGGCGCCAATCAAGGGTTTGTCCGTGCATCGCGGCACCCTGACCCAAGGCACCGTGGCGCTTGGCGACCCTGGCCTGGCCGCCATCGATGCCGAGCGGCGTCGGCAAATCTCCCGCGCCCACTCGGCCACGCACATGATCCACAAGGCACTGCATGAATCCGTTGGCGATGACCGCACCCAGGCCGGTTCGGAGAACAGCCCGAGCCGCGTGCGATTCGACTTCCGCTCACCGGCGGCTGTGCCCGCTTCTGCCATGTCCGAGATCGAGGAGCGGGTTAACCTGCGCCTACAGGAGAACCTGGAGATCACTGACGAGGTTATGTCGATAGGTCGCGCCCGCGATCTCGGCGCTCAGGCGCTCTTCGGGGAGAAGTACGGCGATGTGGTGCGGGTGGTCTCCATCGGTGGGGAATGGTCGCGCGAGCTTTGCGGCGGTACGCACGTTAAGGCGTCCGGCGAGATTGGCCGGGTGGCCCTGCTGGGAGAGGCCAGCATCGGTTCTGGCGTTCGCCGCGTTGATGCTCTGGTTGGCGAGGGCGCATATGGCTTCCACGCCAAGGAGTCGGCGCTGGTCAATCAGCTGACCGGGCTGATGCAGGCGCCTCGGGAAGATTTAGCCGAACGCATCGCCGCCATGATGAGCAAGCTTAAAGAAACCGAAAAGGAGCTGGCAGCCTTGCGCAAGGGCCAGCTGCTGGCCGCTGCCGCCACGCTGGCCGCCGAGGCGTCGCTGGTAGGTGCGGTGCGGGTGGTCACGCACGATGCGGGGGAGGTGTCCACCGCCGACGACCTGCGCGCGCTGGCCCTAGATGTGCGGGGACGCCTCGGTGACGCAGCCCCAGCTGTGGTGGCCATCGGTGGCGTTATTGGTGACAAGGCGCAAGTGGTGATCGCCACCAACGCGCCCGCCCGCGAGGCGGGGTTGCGGGCAGGCGACTTTGCCAAGGCGGCCGCTCAGGCGATGGGTGGGGGGGGAGGCGGCAAGCCCGATCTCGCCCAAGGCGGCGGCACC
>WQZL01000067.1 GCA_009780755.1 Promicromonosporaceae bacterium
AGGGTTGGTGTGTGTTCCTGGGTTTGAGGCCCTTGATGTCTGGTCTGCGTTGCATACCTTTACGGTTACGAACACTGGTGATGAGCCGATGCCGGTAGACGCCCTATGGATCATTGGTCAAGCCTCGGCGGGTTATGGTCCGGCGTTTGCAGTCTCGAACGTGAGTATCACTACTGGGTCGGTTAGTCCGTTTGGGATGGTGCCGTTCTCCACGGTGACTATGTATCACACGGTTTGGGACGGGTTTACCTTGCAGCCTGGTGAGTATGTGAGTCTGACTTACGTGGTGACGTTGTTGGAGCCTTATGGGGTGTTGACTGCGCGGTTGGTCTCTGATGACTGGGGCAACTGTGTAATCACTCACCAGGATTCTTGCCCAGGTGGATGCCCACCATCAGGTACCCCAACGGCTACCGGAACCCCCGGTACCCCAGGACCAACGGATACCCCCACCAACGGTGGCACCCCAGGTACTCCGGGTCCGACCGGCACTCCGGGTCCGACGGATACTCCCACTAACGGTGGTACGCCAGGTACTCCTGGTCCGACCGGTACTCCGGGTACCCCTGGTCCGACGGATGGTCCGACTCAGGGTGGGACACCAACGCCATACCCGACAGACGGTCCGCCAACAGATGGCCCAACAGATGGTGGTACCCCGGCCCCGACCGATACCCCAACAGATGGCCCGACAGACGGTCCGACTGCTGGTGGCACACCGACCTCAACGCCCACAAGCGGCACAGGCGGCGGTACCGGCGGTAGCGGTGGAGGCACTGGTGGCGGTGGTGGTACGCGCCTACCCGTCACGGGTGCTGCAATCGGTGGCCTCATCGCTGCCGCCGCGGCCCTGGTTACTGCCGGTCTGCTTCTCGTCAAGCGAAAGGGTCGCGGAGACGAGTAACAGACGCAACCAGTAGTCAGTTTGCTAGCGTCGGCAACATGAGCCGACAGGTTGGCTAGTGTAGGCATAAGTGATGGGCGACACCCCACGGGGGCGTCGCCCATCACTTATGTCCAAATATCAGATACCATCCACTTGACAGTAACCGCGCACGCGAGACATACGCGAGCGAGCATCACGGGCAAGACAGGGGAAAGCACGTGAAACACAAGGCCGTAGCGAATAGTGAAGTTCTCGCCAACGCGATATTGGCCAGCCATCTTCAGGATGTCATCATCCCTGACCCCCTCTGGTCCGCAGATCGTGCCCTACGCAACACCCTGGCCGACGACATCATTGAACTCCGCAGCGCCCAACACCGTCAAAACCACGACGACATTCTGGATTGAGCTGAACGGAAACGCTGACTGAGCGCAGGACTTACCGCGCATCGGGCCTGATGTTCGCCCCAGTGACCTGGACAGAAAACTCGTTTATCTGCAAGCTCAACCACCACGTCATTCTGCGCGGAGGGAGCGCAGCGAGTGAGGTCGCAGAACCTAGGGTTGAGGATTTCCGTCGGGTCTAGGTTCTGCGACTCGCTTGTTTCACCCCACGAGTCTCCTCGCTTTGCTGCGGGGACTCGCAGGGACCCCGAAACCGCTCGCACAGAACGACGTAGTGCGGGTGGTAATTTCGACAGGCTCGCTGGCGCTTGCTACTCAGCCACCGAGGCTGCTTAGCACCTAGAGGATTCAATCCTCCGAGGGTGTTTTAGCAGGGGCGGGTTGCGGGGGAGGCGCCAGCCTTGGCCGGGTCGCGTTCCACCACATCGCCCAGGGCTTCGTCGATACGGGCCATCAACTCGACCGGAATCGTCACGCCAGCAGCCTTCACGTTCTCTGCCACCTGCTCGGGGCGCGAGGCGCCGATCAGAGCGGCGGCCACGTTGTCGTTTTGCAGAACCCAAGCCACGGCTAGCTGTGCCATCGTTAGCCCCAGCTCGTCGGCAATGGGACGCAGGTTCTGCACGCGCGAGAGAACACGATCATTCATGAACTGCGCGATCATCTTCGAGCCGGTGGCATCGGTGGCCCGCGAACCAGCCGGCACCGGCTGACCAGGCAGGTACTTACCGGTCAGCACGCCCTGGGCCACAGGCGACCAGACAATCTGAGATAGGCCGTTTTCGCGCGAGGCGGGGATTACCTCATCCTCGATCACGCGCCACAGCATTGAATACTGCGGCTGCGAAGAGATCAGGCGGAAGCCCAGCTCGCGGGCCATCGCGGCGCCCTGCCGAATCTGATCGGCGGTCCACTCCGAGACGCCCACGTACAGCACCTTGCCCATGCGCACGGCATCGGCGAACGCCTGCATGGTCTCCGCCAGCGGCGTCTCATAGTCGAAACGGTGCGCCATATATAGGTCCACGTAGTCGGTGCCAAGACGGGTCAGGGTGCCGTTCAGCGACTCCATGATGTGCTTGCGGCTCAGGCCGCAGTCGTTGGCGCCGCCGGGTCCGGTGGGCCAGTACACCTTAGAGAAGATTTCCAAGGATTCGCGCCGCTCTCCCTTTAGCGCCTCACCGAGTACCACCTCGGCCTTGGTGTTGGCGTACACATCGGCGGTGTCGAAGGTGGTGATGCCCACGTCAAGGGCCGCGCGCACGCATTGCGTGGCGACATCATTTTCTACCTGCGAGCCGTGGGTAAGCCAGTTGCCATAAGTGATCTCGGTGATCTTAAGTCCAGAGTTGCCAAGGTAGCGATAGTTAACCATGCCCCAAACCTACCAGCGTTAACCCCCAGAACTGTCCCTCCCGCCCAACCCAGGTCGGTTCAATCCCCCATCGACGTTTTGCCGAACGGGGGCTGTGGGTTGCGTATGGCAGTTGGGGTTTACTTCGGCCAGTGACCGTGTTCTTTGTGAATGGGCTTGGGCAGGCGGGCGCGGCGTAGCTGGAAGGCGCGCATCCAGGCGTACATCGCGATGCCCTTCTCGACCTCGCCGAACTTCACGATCAGGGCGTGCTTGAGTTTTCGCCACATGATCGCCGTATCGACGATGGCCGCGAACACCACCACGTACAGCGTGGCCAGCAAGATTAAGCCAAGCGTCCCGCCAATGTTCATGGCGATGAAGTTCAGCACGATAAACATCAGCGCGATGGGCAGGAACCATTCACCCAGGTTGCGGCGGGCATCTACAAAGTCGCGCACAAAACGACGCTGTGGCCCGCGGTCGCGGGTAGGCAGATATTTCTCCTCACCGCGCTGCATTCCCTCCATCGCCCGCTTGCGCTGATCCTTCTGCCGGTCGCGCATGGTGCGGGCGGCGGCTCGGCGGTCACCCGGCACTAGCGGTCGCTTATTCGCCGCCTCGGCGTGGGCGCGCTTGCGGGTGGGGCCGCTCTTGGTGCGGCTCTGGGTTTCGCTTTGGTCGGCCGGACGCTCGCTCGCCTCAACGGCGGCGTCGGCTGCCGCGCGAGCTGCCGCGATCTCGTCCTCGGTAGGCCGGGGCTTCTTGCTCAAAATCACCCGCCAAGTCTAGCCATGTTCCATGTTCTCGGTGAGATCGTTACTTTGGGGCGAGATCGTTAGTTTCCGCCTGCGCAAGTTGACGATCTCGCCCCAAAGTAACGATCTCGCGGGGGGCTTAGTCGGGGTACCGTTGTCGCGTGAGCGATAACACCCTGCCGAACCCGTCCGCTTCCCCCGAACTGGCTGCTCTGCGTGCCGAGGTCGAGAAGTTGTTCCCCGCGCTTACCTCCGACCTGGCGGCGTTGGTGCGCATCCCCGGTGTTTCCGCTGCGGCCTTCGACCAGGCGCACGTTGTTGCCTCCGCCGAGGCCGTCGCCGAATTGCTGCGTGGCGTCGGCCTGCCCGATGTGCAAATCCTCACCGCGCCAAAACCAGATGGCACACCCGGCGCGCCCGCCATTGTCGCTCGCCGCCCAGCCCCCACCGGAGCGCCGACGGTGCTGCTCTACGCTCATCACGATGTGCAGCCGCCCGGTGAGGGCTGGCGCACCGAGCCATTTGAGCCGACCGTCATCGGCGAGCGGATGTATGGGCGCGGCGCTGCCGATGACAAGGCTGGGATTGTCGCTCACCTCGGCGCGCTACGGGCGCTCGAAGCCCTAGATGCGCTGCCCGACATCGGAATTACCGTGTTCATCGAAGGCGAAGAGGAGGATGGTTCGCCGTCATTCCGCGCTTTCCTGGAGGCCCACCGTGACCTGCTGGTCGCCGACGTGATCGTTATCCCTGACTCCGTTAACTGGAAGGTGGGCATTCCTGCACTCACCACCTCGCTGCGCGGGCTGGTGGACGGCACGGTCGAGGTGTCCGTGCTGGAACATGCGGTGCATTCGGGCATGTTCGGCGGCCCGGTGCTTGATGCGAACGTGCTGCTCGCGCGGCTAATCGCCACGCTGCATGATAGCCAAGGCAATGTGGCCGTGGCCGGGCTGGCCAGCGGCGCCGAGCCGACCGTTGATTATGACGAGGCGGCCTTCCGCCAAGAGGCTTCCGTGCTGGCCGGGGTGCATCTGGCTGGTTCTGGCGGCATCGCCGGGCAGATCTGGGTCAAACCGGCCCTCTCGGTGATTGGCATCGATGCCACCTCTGTGGCGAATGCCTCGAACACCATCGCCCCGTCGGCCCGAGCGAAGTTGTCTTTGCGGATCGCGCCGGGGCAGGATCCGCAGGCCGCAATCGACGCGCTTGAGGCGCACCTGCTGGCCAATGCGCCGTTCGGGGCGCAGGTCCGCTTTGAGGTGGGTTCGGCGGGTCGCCCCTTCTTGGCGCCGAGCGACACTGCCGCGATGCGGGCGGCTCGCGCCTGCTTCGAGGCCGCTTGGGGCGTGCCGCCGGTGGATATCGGCGTCGGCGGGTCCATTCCGTTCATCGCCGACCTGCTGGATGTGTATCCGGATGCGGCCATCCTGGTGACCGGTGTCGAAGACCCAGACTCCCGCGCGCACGGCGCCAACGAGTCCGTTCACCTGGGCGAATTGCGCAAGGTAGTGGTGGCCGAAGCGCTGCTGCTCACCCAACTCGCGGCGAGATGAGTCGGTGTCGCATTGAGCGTGGTGAGGGGTTCCCCAGCAGTGGTGAGCTTGTCGAAACCACCTGGGCTGGTGGGTGGTGGTTTCGACAGGCTCACCCACCGGGAGGAGGGCGGCTCAATCGCTGGCCGCATGGTGAGGTGAGGGAGTAGCTATTAGGCTTGGCGCTGTGACTGAGACTGCAACGCATAGGGTGAATCTGACGGATGTGGCTGCCGCCAAGGTGCGTAGCCTGTTGGAGCAGGAGGGGCGCGATGACCTGCGGCTGCGCGTGGCCGTGCAACCCGGCGGCTGCTCAGGTTTGATCTACCAGCTGTACTTCGATGAAAACCTGTTGGACGGCGATGCGTTGCGCGATTTCGACGGTGTTGAGGTGGTGGTGGACAAGATGTCCGTGCCCTACCTGGACGGCGCCACCGTCGATTTCGCCGACACCATCGAGAAGCAGGGCTTCACCATCGACAACCCCAACGCGGGCAACTCCTGCGCCTGCGGCGGCTCGTTCGCCTAAATGATTAGCTTAACTATCACGTTTTGCGGGCCTGATGGTGCCACCGATGAGGACCTCGATCAGATGACAAGCCGCGTCGTTGACGCTCTTTATGCGATCGATCGCGGCGACATTGACTTCACGGCGTCGCTTAGCGAGCGTTCCGTGATCTTCACCGTATTTGATGACGCAGACCTGTCCGTAGACGCACTGCTCTCCGACATTCGCACCGCGCTGCACGCCGCAGGCTGTGCAACAGCTGGGTGGGAGGAAGCATCAGCTCATCTTTCTGGAGACTTAACCCGAAAACTTGTTTCGGCTTGATTTGGACAGCAGGTGGCAATTCCTGGGTGGAGCGGTTGGCTCAGGGGTGGTTAGGCGGTGCGGGTGAGTGTGGTGTGGGCGGCGGTTAGGATCGATTCGGTGGTAATGCCCGCGCGGGTTAGAACCTGGGCACCGGAGCCGGACTCGCCGAAGCGTTCGACCGAAACAACCTCGCCATCCAGACCCACCCAGCGATACCAGGCATCGCCCCGGCCCGCCTCGATGGCAACGCGGGCGCGCAGCGTCGGCGGGAGTACGGTGTCGCGCCACTCTTGCGAAGCGGCCTCGAACCACTCGACGCACGGCATCGAAATGACGCGCCCGGCCACATTCTCAGTAGCCAACCGCCGAGCGGCTTCAATGGCGAGCGACACCTCACTGCCTGTGGCGATGATCGCCAGGTCATGGCCATCGCCGTGCTGCCAGACGACGTAACCACCGCGGCTGACCCCCGCTATGCGAGTTGAGAAAACATCCCCGCCAGGCGCCTTCTCATCTGTCGCATTCGTGCTTGCCGGAGCTGTGCCGAATGATGGAATGGCATCACCGGGCAGGTGGGGTAGCACCGGCAGGTCTTGACGCGAGAGTATGAGGGCGACCGGGCCGAGGCTCGACGCAGCGGCATTGGGAGTGCCCGATTCGCCCGGTTCCATCAGCAGCCGCCAGGCGGCCAGGGTCTCGGTGGCATCCGCCGGACGAATCACCGACAGGCCCGAAATGGTGCGCAGCGCGGCCACCTGCTCAACAGGCTGATGGGTCGGCCCATCCTCGCCAACGGCCAGCGAATCATGAGTGAACACATAGATCACCGGCAACTTCATCAAGGCAGCGAGCCTGATGGCCGGGCGGGCATAGTCGCTGAACGCCAGATATGTCGAGCCATACGGTCGCCACAACCCGTGCAGCGCGATGCCAGAAAGGATCGCGGCCATCGCATGCTCGCGAATGCCGAAGGGGATGAAATCGCCATTTCCGACCAATCCAGCGCTGACCGGCTGGCCCGGCACGGCAACGCAGGTGGACTCCGACAAATCGCAGGATCCGCCCCACAGGAAACCCGCGGCGACCAGCGCACGCAACGCCTCACCGCTGGTTTTGCGGGTGGCGACGGATGCGCCAGCGGGTGGTAGAGCGAGGGCATCAAGCGCAGAGACGGCGGAGGCGCGGGCCGGGGGTGTGGAATCCGAGGTCGCGTTGGCGGGCAGCGACTCCCCCCGAAAGGCCGCCGCCAACCTTGCCCGGGCGAGGGCCAGCTCCGGGCGGTGTTCGGCCCAGTAATCTCGGCGGCGCTCCCAGGCGAGACGCTCGGCTTGCCCGCGCTCGGCTACCTGTCGCGCCCAGGCCAGGGTCTCGTCGTCAACCAGATCAGCCAGGGTCGCCTCCGAGGCGAATCCCAGCGCCGCCAACGATCCGGCCACAGCATCAGCCCCGAGCGGGCCGGCATGGGCGGCCGACGTTCCGGCCCGCGTCGGCGCCGAACCGGCGATGATGGTGCGCACGGCCACGAGCGTTGGCTGGCTGCTGCCGCGCGCCTTCAACAACGCCGCCGCTATGGCGTCCAGATCGCGGCAATTGTCTACCTCGATCACTTGCCAGCCGTAGGCCCGATACCGGGCGCGCACATCTTCGGAGAAGTTCAACGAGGTTTCATTGTCGATGGTGATGCCGTTGTCATCCCAGATCAACACCAGATTGCTTAAGCCCAGCGCTCCGGCCAGGCTCGACGCCTCCGCGCTGACCCCTTCTTGCAGGCAGCCATCACCCGCCAGCACGTATACGGTTGGGTTCCACAGATAGCCCTCCCCGATGCTCGGGTCATCATGACGAGCGCTATCACGCCGCGCGGCCAGGGCCAACCCCACCGCACTCGCCACCCCCTGGCCCAGCGGACCGGTAGACATCTCGACACCGGAGGTGTGGCCAAGTTCCGGGTGGCCCGGAGTTGTCGCGTCGAGGGTGCGGCTCGCGGCCAGATCATCCAGGGTGAGGCCGTAACCGGTCAGGTACAGCTGCGTGTACAGCGCCAGACTGGCGTGCCCGGCCGAGAGGATGAAGCGGTCACGTCGCGGCCAGGCAGGGTCCGCCGGGTCATGAAGCAGCACCCGCTGGTACAACACATGCATCACGGGAGCCAGGGCCATCGCCGTGCCCGCGTGTCCGTGACCCTTGGCCTGCACAACAAGAGCCGGGATGGCCGTGGCGGCCGCCACGGCCCTGGCCTCGGCCGGGCAGCGGGTGCCGGAGAAGGTAAAGGAAGCGGTGACTGGTGGCGCGAACGACATGTGCAGCACTTTGGTACAAATTTGAGCGAAACGCAATGTCCTGGTCAGCGCCTGGCATACTTCGGCATCGAGACAGGGCAAGATAGTTCTTCCACATTGCCGCAGAGAGGGGAGAGCGCAGTGTCCAGGCTGCATGTGACCGGGTCGGGTGTGGTACTCGACCTGATTAGGAGCGGGATCACCACTCGACGCGAACTCACCGATCACCTGGGCTGGTCGCGGGTAACCATCGGTCGCCGCCTGACCGAACTGCTGGCCGTGGGTCTCATCATCCCCGACGGGTCGCTGGCCTCCGGCGGAGGCCGCCCTCGCGAATCCTTCGCCGTAAACAAGGATGCCGGGGTGCTGCTCGCAGCCGACATCGGTTCCTCGCACACCCAGGTGGGCGTGACCGACTTGGTCAGCAACGTACTCACCGCCTCCCACGCCGACATTGGCCTTTACGATGGTCCAGAGGAAATCTTCAGGTGGGCCGGGCAGGTTTTTGACTTTCTGCTAGCCAAAGTGGGCCGCACCCGCGATGACGTACTCGGCATCGGCATCGGCGTGCCCGGTCCGGTGGATCACCGCACCGGCACGCTCGGCGTTTCTCAATTCGACCCTCGCTGGGACGGCGTACCCGTACCGCGCTGGGTGGGCGACTGGGGCCGTTCCGATGCTGTGGTGGCCGTTGATCGAGATGTGAACATCCTTGCTCTGGGGGAGTCCCGGCTGGGTTGGCCCGACGCGAACGACCTCGTGGTGGTCAAGGCGGGCATGGGGATCGGCTGCGCTTTCGTGGTGGATGGTCGCCTGGTGCGCGGCGCTCGCGGCGGTTCTGGCCAGCTCAGCGCCCCGCTGCGCGAGCGCCTCTCCGACCCGCTGCGTCGTCTCGAAACCGTGGCGAGCGGCGCCACCGTCGGCGATCAGCTGACTCAGGCCGGGCATCACGTTCACACCGGCGTTGATCTGGTGGCGGTGGTTGCCTCCGGGGATCGCGCCGCCCGGACGGCCGTAGATGAGGCCGCCGCCCAGCTTGGCTACGCCCTGGCCGATGTGGTTGGCCTGCTAAACCCGACGGCCGTGGTGATCGGCGGCGCCCTGGCCGAGCTGGGGGAGCAGTTTGTGGCAGTTGTA
The DNA here is from genome assembly GCA_009780755.1 of Promicromonosporaceae bacterium. Classification (GTDB taxonomy): domain Bacteria; phylum Actinomycetota; class Actinomycetes; order Actinomycetales; family Cellulomonadaceae; genus Xylanimonas. The sequence goes on from WQZL01000067.1 coordinate 9,168, forward strand.
CGCAGAAGTCTGTTTGCCGCCTCTCACGCCTTTGCCCGGCAGGGTTTGATCGTTGAGCGCAACCGTCTCGGCCAGGATGCCGGGATTCGCGGGGCATCGCTGCTGGCCCAGGATCGCCTCTTTGATGCCGACCGCATCTCTGAACTAACTCGCACCCTCGACCCCGCCTGATCCGAAGCTCCCTCGTTATCTTGCGCAGACGTTCTCGGACTCTCAACCACCGGTCTGGGTGGAGCGGAGGGTGCTGGCGTGTTTGGGATCGTTTTGGTGGCGCGAGATGATGCGGGGGTGAGGGGTAGCACAAGTTTGCGCCAAATTTTCAGTCGAATTGCGCAAGTTGGTCTGTTTCATGGAAACTTTGGTACAGACTTGCTCACAAGTAGACGATGTGATCGTTTTGTGAAGATTCGCGTCGTCGCCAGGCATTCAGTGAAAGACCCGCCGATGAACCTAGCCGAGTACCTGCCCGAGTGCGCGATCCTCACCCGGGCACATGCCGCCGATTGGCGCGAGGCCGTGCGCCTCGCCGGAGGCGCCCTCACCGCCCAGGGCGTAGCCGCTGCGGTCTACACCGACGAGATGATTGCGGCCATCGAAGAACTCGGCCCCTACGTTGTGATCGCCCCCGGATTCGCCCTGGCCCATTCCAGGCCATCCCCGGCGGTAAATCACACCGGAATCTCCTGGGTGAGCTTGGCTGAACCCGTAGAATTTGGGGCCGGGGAGAACGACCCAGTGCGCCTGATCGTCGGTCTGGCGGCCACGGATCACAACGGGCATCTCGACATCATGTCAGCGCTGTCCGAGGTGCTCATGGACGATGACCTGTTGGCCGCCGCCCTGGACGCCAACAACCCCGCCGAAGTTCGGGCGCTGCTATCTGGCGCCGCCCCCTAACACAACTCCTGGCCCCACTGGAAGGAAAGACCATGAAGATCGTCGCAGTTTGCGGCATGGGAATCGGCACCTCGGTGCTGTTGAAGATGAACGCCGAGAAGGTACTAGCGCAGCTAGGCGTCGATGCCGATGTAGAGGCGGCCGACATCGGTACCGCCGCCGGTGCCGCTCGCATGGCCGACATCGTACTTACCTCGGCCGAACTCGCCGACGAAATCGGCCCCGTCAAGGCCAAGATCGTTGTCATCGACAACTTCATCAACCTAGCCGAGATCAAAGAAAAACTCGGCGCGGTTCTCTAGCAAGACCAGTCAGTACGCAGTATCAACCCATCCGCCAGTCAAGCAAAGGAGCAGTTAAGTGGACTGGTTAGTCAATATTCTCAATTTCATCGGGAACGAGTTCCTTGGTGTTCCCGCCTACCTGATCGGTATCATCACGGCCATCGGCCTGATGGCGCTGCGCCGCCCGGCTGGCCGGGTGATCGGCGGCGGCCTCAAGGCCACGATGGGCTTCCTGATTCTTGGCGCTGGCGCCGGGGTCGTGGTTGGCGCCCTGGAGCCGCTGGGCGCACTTATCTTCTCCGTAACGGAGATGGAGGGTGTCATCCCCAACAACGAGGCCATCTCGGCTATGGCCACCGGAGAATTCGGTACCTCCGCCGCCTACACGCTGGTACTCGGCTTCATCGTGATGCTGCTGTTAGCCCGGTTCACGCGAATGAAGTACATCTTCCTCACTGGCCACCACATGGTGTTCATGTCGCTAATGCTCGTTGTGGTACTAACCGTCGGCTTCAACGGGGATCACACCTGGCTCGTCGTTCTGCTTGGTGCACTGCTGCTCGGCGTAATCATGGTGGTCATGCCCGCTCTCGCTCAGCCGTGGATGCGGAAGATCACCGGCGATGATTCCGTAGCGATGGGGCACTTCAGCACCCTTGGTTACGTTGCTGCGGGTGCCACTGGACAGGCCGTTGGCAAGAAATCCAAGAGTACCGAGGACATCAAGTTCCCGCAGGGCTTGGCCTTCTTGCGTGACTCGATGGTCGCCACCGCGCTGTCGATGGTACTCATCTACTGGGTATTCGTGATCTGGGGCGTCATCGCCGACTCCGAGACCACAAAGGCCGTACTCGGCGTTGACGGCGGCGCAGGTGAGGCCATCATGGCTGGCTTCCACCAGGCGCTGTTGTTCGGTGTTGGTGTCGCGATCATCCTCTTTGGTGTCCGCACGATTCTTGGCGAACTCGTCCCCGCCTTCCAGGGCATTGGCGAGAAGGTAGTCCCTGGCGCGAAGCCCGCGTTGGACTGCCCGATTGTCTTCCCCTACGCCCCCAATGCCGTGTTGGTCGGCTTCTTGTCGTCCTTCGTCGGCGGTCTAGCGATGCTTGGCTTGCTGGCCTGGTGGCTGGGGCCGTGGTTGGGCCTGGCGCTCATCTTGCCGGGCATGGTGCCGCACTTCTTCACGGGCGCCACGGCCGGTGTATTTGGCAACGCCACCGGTGGCCGTCTCGGTGCGATGATTGGTGGGTTCATCAATGGTGTACTCATCACGATTCTGCCCGCCCTGCTGTTGCAGGTCTTCGGCAACTTCCCCGACCTGGCTGGTTCGACTTACGGCGACACCGACTTCGGTTGGTTCGGTGCCCTGATCGGTCTGTCCGTCCGCGCCCCAATCGTGGTTGGCGTAATTCTGTGCCTGGTCATCGCGGCTGTACTCGTTGTCGGTGGTCTCTGGTGGCAGAAGACGAGGGTTGACACCGGCTGGGTTCCCGGCGGCGG
>WQZL01000068.1 GCA_009780755.1 Promicromonosporaceae bacterium
ACGTTCGCCGCACCTCGATTTCGGGTCGCCCCCTCGAAGGCGGTGGCCGGGAGAACCGCTCATACTTTGGCGCCACCTCCTGGATCCAAAACGAGGCCGACATTCACGCCTTTAACCGGGCCGTTGACGCGGTAGCCGCCTCCGGCCGGGACATTCCGATCATCGTCGCTCTACAGGCGATGAACCCGGTTGTGCCGACGGAAATTTATGAGAACTCCGATGCCATCGTGATTGGCTTCGGGGTCTCCCACCAGGCCATCTTGCACGTAGCCCTCGGCCTGCATGAACCATCGGCTCGCTTGCCGATCACGTTCCCAGCCGACATGGGTGCCGTTGAGCGGCAGCATGAAGACCTAGCCGACACCGACCCATTCATCGACTCGAATGGTAACGAGTGGCGCTTCGGATTTGGCCTCAACTTCTCCGGCCCGATTGGGTAGCTAAACCTTCGGTAGACGGCCCAATCGTCTGGCCCCGCTGGGCCGAGTTGCCCGCTCAGCGGGGCCAGACGGTCGGATTACGAAACGATAACGTCGAGGGTTGAACTAAACAGATTGTCGAACCCAAGTGACCGATTATCGACTACCCAGAACAGGCGCGCAGGCCATTTCTTACCCTTAAGGGGTGGCAAGGCGAAGCAGTTAAGCCGTAAAAATGTAGGCCGACCGGCCTACCAGGCAAGTTGTACCTCCTCGCCGGAGCAAAGCTCCGGCCCCAGCACAGAAGGAAAAGCAATGAAGAACAAGAAGATCCTCTCCGCCGGGTTCGGCGCCCTGCTGGCCGTTGGCGCCATGAGTACCCTGGCCGCCTGCGGTGGCGACGACAACGGCGGCAGCGCCGGTACGGGCGACACCCGGACCGAGGCTCCCCCGGCCGAGACCAACGGCGGCGATTCCGACGAGGGTGGCGTAGACGGCCCGGTCGATGGCAACTGCGACGATCTGCTGGAAGACCTCATGGCGGCCCGCCAGGCCGTACTCGATGGTTTGAACGACGACATTCCCGGCCCTAACGCCTCCGACTGGACCCAGATCATGCTGGCCGATGACGTCCCTGTCCCCGAGGTTAAGTACGGCCTGCTGGTTATGCCGTTCCACCGCACGGATGCCGCCTCGCGCGTCACCCGCACGGCGAACATCAACAACGGCAACTTCACCCTCACCGCCGACTCTGCGGCCACCGGCCTTGAATGCCAGATCGACCAGGACGGCAACGTCTCTCTCGTTGACTGAGACAACTTTGCCCGCGCTGCGTTTTCTCTCTTACGCAGCGCGGGCCAGGGGCTAGGGGAATCCTTGCCCCTAAAGACATAACGCACTCCCTTAACCCAGAACCCAGCACGGCCCTGCCCTCTGGCGGGCCACCACAAAGGAGTACCGCTGTGAACGCCGAGGCGATTGACCACGTCGAGATCGAAATTCTTTCCGACCCAGAGCCAAAGAAGCCCAAGAAGAAGATGTCCAACAAGAAATACCTGGGTATCTGGACGCCGATTCTGGCCTTCGTTACCGTCTTGCTCGTCGGCCTGAATTGGGCGCTGATCGAGTTCGGCACGGTGATTTCCACGCAGCTAGGCGGCGGCGTTTTCGAGGTGGAGAACGATCCGGCCACCGATGGTTGGGACACCCAGTACATCACCTCTCGCTTCCCGGACCGAGAAGCGGTGACGGCTGCGGGCCTGGCGGTGATCGAACGCATCGGCGAGGGCGGCTTCATCCTCGCCCAAAACCGCGATGACGCCTTGCCCCTGCCCGGCCCGAGCCGCGTAACACTTTTTGGTCGCGGAGCGGCAGACCCGATCCTGTCTGGCTCTGGTTCCGGCGCGGTGAACGTGCGCGGCGCGGTCTTCCCCCGACAGGCGTTGGAGAACGCGGGTTTCACCATCAACGAGGCGCTCTTCGAGACCATCGACGAGTTCCGTCGGGACCGCGAGAACCCCCGCGGACGCATCGCAATGGACAACCCGGAGCGCAGCACCTACTACATCGGCGAACTGCCCATCTCGCTCTATCGACAGCATCAAGGCACCTTCGCCACCTACAACGATGCGGCCATCGTATTCATTTCCCGCACCGGCGGGGAGGGCGGCGACCTCCAGGTGAGCATGGCCAACTGGGACGACAACTACTTCCCCGGCCAGCACCAACTCATGCTTAACCACGACGAGCGCGAAATGCTCGCTCTGGCACAAAGCAACTTTGAGACCGTCATCGTTGTCCTCAACGTCTCTACGCAGATGGAGATCGGCGACTTGATGGACGACCCGAACGTTGACGCCATTTTGATCGTCGGTTTCCCCGGCGCCACCGGTTTTAACGCTCTGCCGCGCGTCTTGACCGGCCAGGTAAACCCCTCGGGCCGCACCGTCTCCACCTGGAGCCGCGACTTTACCGCCAACCCCGTGTGGCACAACTTCGGCAACTTCCGGTACGAGAATCTTGTCTTGGACTTCCCGGTCACCTTGCAGGAGCAGTTTGCCTCGGGGCACCTGATTACCCCGGATGCCTTCTTCGTCAACTACGCCGAAGGCATCTTCCTCGACTACCGCTGGTACACCACCGCCGCCGAGATGGGCTTCCTCGACCTGGATGCCGCCGTGGTGCTGCCCTTCGGCCACGGCCTGAGCTTCACCGAGTTCGGCTGGGAAGTTGTGGACACGCGCATCGGCGATATTGACGGCGACATAGAGATCGATGTGCGCGTCACCAACACCGGCGACCGCGCCGGACGAGACGTGGTGCAACTGTACTTCTCCGCCCCGTGGACCCCCGGCGGCATCCAGAAGGCCGCCGTGAATCTGGGCGCCTTCGCCAAAACCGGCGAGATCGCCCCCGGCGACTCCGACGTGGTTACCCTGGTGATGGGAGTCGAGGACATGGCCTCCTACGACTTCCGAGACCGGCGCGCCTGGGTGCTAGAAGCCGGTGACTACGTGCTGACCCTGCGCACCGATGCTCACACCCTCGCAGATGGCGTGGCCCCCATCGTGCACAACATTCCCGCCGATGTGGTGTTGAACCAGCGCAGCCACGACTTCGCAGAGGTCACCAACCTCTTCGACGACGTCTCCGCCATGTTCTCCTTGACGCCACGAGCCGACCGCATCTTGGAGCTACAGCGCGAGGACATTGCCGGTACATTCCCCCACGGCCCTACCCCCGAGCTGTTCAACGCCCCCGACTACATCGAGTGGAATGGCGAAAGCTTCGCGGTTGCGGCCAACTTCGAAAACTGGGACGTTCAGGCTCACGCCGATGCCTTTGACGGCCCGATGCCCGCCGTGAACGTTCGCAACGACATCACGCTGGTCGAGCTGCGCGGCCTGTCCCGGGACGACCCCAAGTGGGATGACCTGCTCGACTCGCTATCCGTGCAAGACATGCTCGACCTTCTACTCACCGGCGCCTACCAAACCGCCGCCATCGCCGCCATCGCCAAGCCCGAGACGCTGGATGTGGATGGACCCGCAGGCTTCTCCCACTTCATCGACGAGACCGTCTACGGCATGGCGCTGACCTCGCAGGCCCTGGTCGCCATGACCTGGGACATTGACCTGGCCTTCGAGATCGGCGAGATTCTCGGCAACGAGGCCCTGCACATGGGCATCTCCGGCTGGTACGCACCGGGAATCAACCTGCACCGCTCGCCGTTCTCCGGCCGTAACTTCGAGTATTACTCGGCCGACCCGCTGCTCTCGGGCCGCATGGCCGCCGCCACCACCCAGGGCTTGGGTGAGTACGGCGTCTACACCATGATTAAGCACTTCGCCTTCAACGATCAGGAGCGCAACCGTAAGACCAACGGCGTGGCCACCTGGCTCACCGAGCAGGCGATGCGGGAGATTTACCTGCGCCCGTTCGAGATTGCGATCAAGGATGTGACCTTCCGCGTGCCGTTCATCGTGGACGACCAGGGCAACCACGCCGAGGTGCGCATGGGCGCGATGGGCGTCATGAGCGCCTACAACCGGGTCGGCTCGGTGTGGACCGGCGGCTCCTACCCGCTGATGACAGAGGTGCTGCGCGGAGAGTGGGGCTTTGAAGGTTTCGTGATCTCGGACTTCAACCTTTACCCATTCATGAACGCCGACCAGTCCATCTGGGCGGGCACCGACCTGACGCTCTCCCTGGACGGCAAGCACTTTGAGGACACCACCTCGGCCTTCGCCCGGACGAATATGCGCAATGCCACACACAACATCTTGTTCGGGGTGACAAACTCCAGTGCCATGAACGGCATCGCGCCGGGGGCGGTAATCCACTACACGCCGCCGATGGGGGTATTCATGCAGATCATCGGCACCGCCGTGGTTGGCCTGCTGGTGGCTGGCGGTGTGTTCATGGTGACGCGCCGCGTGGTTAAGAACCGTCCGACAGGCAGCGTAGAGCCACTCGCCACATAGGCGACACAAATCGTGTCGGCGCTGGGCCGACACCCACCCTCCGCCGGGCCATGTGCCGCACGGTCCGGCGGAGGGACCATCAAAACCTAAACTTTCACCAAACCGGCGAGGAAGCCATGATCGAAAACCTGAGTCTGCTTCAGAAGGCAGCGCTGCTTACCGGCAAGTCGGTGTGGGAAACCTACGACTTCCCGCAGATTGGCCTGCGCTCCATCTGGCTGGCCGACGGCCCGCACGGCGTGCGCAAGCAGCTCGGTTCCGCCGACCACTTAGGGCTGGGGAAATCCGAGAAGTCCACCTGCTTTCCCACCTCGGCCGGACTGGCCAACACTTGGGACCCACAGCTCGCCGAAGAGGTGGGCGTCGCACTCGGCGCCGAGGCCGCCGCCCAAGATGTGGACGTGCTGCTCGGTCCCGGCCTAAACATCAAGCGCTCCCCACTGGGTGGCCGCAACTTCGAATACTTTTCCGAAGACCCCCTGCTCTCGGGCAAGATGGCCGCCGCCTTGGTGCGTGGCATCCAGTCGCGCGGTGTAGCCGCCTGCCCCAAGCACTACGCGGCAAACTCCCAGGAGAAGCGGCGCATGGCATCCAACTCCGTGGTGGATGAGCGCACGCTGCGCGAAATCTATCTGGCCGCGTTTGGCATCGTCGTCCGTGAGGCCCAGCCCCGCTCGATCATGACCGCGTACAACGAGGTTAACGGGGTTTACGCCAACGAAAACCCCTTCTTGTTGAAGACCGTGCTGCGCGAGGAGTTCGGTTTTGACGGCCTGGTGGTCACTGACTGGGGTGGCTCCAATGACATTGTTGCCGGGATTGCCGCCGGTTCCACGCTGGAGATGCCATGCGCGGGCCTGGATTCGGCCCGGCAGATCGTCGCCGCCGTCGAATCTGGCAGGCTGGCCGAAGCCGATGTGGATGCTCGCGTAGCCGAGATACTGAAGCTGGTGGCCGAGGCCCGCGAACCCGGTACGGCGCCCGCTGTCGACCAGGCCGCGCACCACGCGCTGGCCCGCAAGGTGGCCGCCCGCGCTGCCGTGCTGCTCAAGAATGATTCCTCGATGTTGCCGCTGGCCAGCGGCGTCAAGGTGGCCATCATCGGCGACTTTGCTAAGACTCCGCGCTACCAAGGCTCCGGCTCCTCGCTCATCAACCCAACCCGCCTCGACTCCTTCCTAGATGTTGTCCAGGAATCCGACCTGGACGTAGTGGGCTTCGCTCAGGGATTCCAACGCGATGGCACCCCCGATGAGGCACTTCGGGTCGCCGCCGTCGAGCTGGCGGGTAAGGCCGAGGTGGCCCTGCTCTTCTTGGGGCTAGATGAGGTGGCCGAATCTGAGGGCATCGACCGCACCACGCTTGCCCTACACCCCACCCAGATTGAACTGCTGGCTGCCGTGGCCGCGGCCAATCCGAACGTTGTGGTGGTACTCGCCGGTGGTGGCGTCGTCGAGTTGCCGTGGCTGGACAAGACGCACACCTTGCTGCACGGTTACCTTGGCGGTCAGGCCGGGGCGGGTGGCATCCTCGACATACTCACCGGCGCGGTCAACCCCTCCGGTCGTCTGGCCGAGACTTCGCCGCTTGCCCTCACCGATCACCCGACGGCGCAATCATTTCCTGCAACCGGCCGGAATGCCGAATACCGCGAGGGTCTTTACGTCGGTTACCGCTATTTCGCCACGGGGGATGTACCGGTGGCCTTCCCCTTCGGTTATGGCCTTTCATACACGAGCTTTGCCTATGCGAACCTGAGCGCCACGGCCAACCAGGCGACTCTCACCATCACCAACACCGGTGAGGTGACCGGAGCCGACGTGGTGCAGGTATACGTTTCCCGTAAGACGCCCGGCGCCCACCGGCCCAGCCGCACCCTGGCCGGATTCGTTCGCGTCGAGCTGGAGCCGGGGGAGGCGCGCGAGGTGACCGTGCCGCTCGGCACCCAGGCTTGGCAGCACTGGGATGTCGAAACCTCGGCCTGGCAGGTAGAGACCGGCACCTGGGAGGTGCTGGCCGGGGCTAACGTGGGCGACCTGCCGCTAAGTGCAAGCGTTGAGGTGACCGGCACAATCGAGGCCCGCACCGAAGCCACTCTGCCTGAGGTATATCGCACCGGTCAGGTGGCAGAAGTGAGTATTGAGGATTTCGCGGGGCTGCTCGGTTACGAGATCCCCACGGAGAGCAACACCAACAAGCTGGGGCCGAACGACCCCTTGCTGAACCTAGTGGCAGCACCATCACCATTGGCCAGATTCATCGGCCGGAAGCTGATAAAGCGTCGCACCAAGTTCGACGCGCTAGGCAAGCCCGACCTGAACACCCATTTCCAGTTGAACATGCCGCCGCGCGCCATCGGCAAGATGACGGGCGGCCTGGTCGATCAGGCAATGGTTGGCGGGCTGCTGCGCATCATTAACGGCAACTTCCTTCGCGGCCTGGGCATCACGGTGCGGGCTTACTTCCGCAATCGCAAGGCCAACAAGGCCACGCTGCGCGAGCTGCGCGGCGACAACTAATTTCGTAGGAACAGGTAAGGAACTTTCATGATTACCCGATTCAAGGAAGCCTGGGGCCGGTTCGCGGAGAAGCGACCCAGCACGGCGCAGTTCTTGGTGTTCTTCATCATCAGCAACGGCGTCACCGCGCTGCAACTGGCCCTGATGCCGGTGCTGCGTCGGGCGTTCGACGGTACCGATCTGATGAACACCTCGTTCCAGGTGTTGTGGTTCACCACCAACGCCGACGGCACAGGACATTACCTGTTTGATTTCCCGGCGGGCGCCCTACCCGACGGCGGCGGCGGTATCGCCTTCTTCCTGGCCGTGCAAATCACGCTGCTGATCGCGCAGGTAATCAACTTCTTCCTGCAACGCAACATCACCTTCAAGTCGAACACGTCGGCGTGGAAGGCGGCCATGTGGTACGCCATCGCCTACGTGGTGATTACGGTCATCGCGGCGGGTGCCCTCGGCTTCTATCGCGACCCGATCTACACCCTGTTCATGGAGACGTGGGGCTGGGGTGCCACCGGTGAGACCATCGCCGATGTGACGGTGATGATTATCAATTCGGCCATCTCGTTCTGGGTGTTTTTCCCGATTTTCAAGGTAATCTTCAAGCAGCAGCCCGAAGAGAGCGGGGAGGCGGTTGCCGCCATCACGGCGGAGACGGCCACCCTCGCCAGCGAAACCGCAGGGGGGTAGCAAGCGATGTCGCCACTGATCTCCATTGTCGTCCCAGCGTATAACGCCGAGGATTACCTGGCGCGGGCGCTAGATTCGGTGGTCGGGTTCGGCCCACGGGTGCAGGTGTTGGTGATCGATGATGGTTCCGCCGACGGCACGGCGACCCTGGCGCAGCGGTACGTCGCGCGTTTCCCTAAGGAGGTGCAGCTAATCCGTAAGGCCAACGGCGGGCACGGCTCGGCCATCAACACCGGTTTGGCGCACGCGACTGGCACCTACCTGAAGGTGCTTGATGCCGATGACTGGTTCGACCGGGAGGTATTTAGGCAGGTACTCGAGGCGCTCGGCGGCTTTGTCTCCTCGGGCCGTGAGGTAGACCTGCTGGTCACCAACTTCGTCTACGAGAAGGTGGGCAAGACCCGCAAGAAGGTGGTGCACTTCGGCGGGGCGTTGAAGCCGAGGCGAGAGCTGAGCTGGGGCAAGACGGGTCGCTTCGCGATGCGGCAGTATTTGATGATGCACGCCCTGACGTACCGCACCCAGGTGTTGCGGGAGGAGGGATTGCAGCTACCGGAGCGCACCTTCTACGTGGATTCGCTTTTCGCCCTCCAGCCGCTACGGCTGGTGCAAAGCCTGTACTACCTGGACGTGAATCTGTACCGGTATTTCATTGGGCGCCCGGATCAGTCGGTGCAGGAATCGGTGATGCTTAGAAGGCTCGATCAGCAGCTCAGGGTGAACTGGCTGCTGCTCGATTACGTCTCGAAGCATCCGGTTGCCGACCGCAAGCTGCGGCGCTACCGCCTGCACTATGTGGCGATCATCTGTGCGGTCACGTCGGTGATGTTGATTCGGGCAGGTACGCCCGAGGCGCTGGCCCAACGCGACGAACTTTGGGGTCGCCTGCGCGCCCAAGACCCGTGGCTATATCGTCAGTGCCGTTTCTCGATGATCGGCATGATCTCCAACCTGCCCGGCTCCACCGGCCGCCGGGTCTCGATCATGGCCTACCTGCTCGCCCAACGCGCCATCGGCTTCAGCTAGCTCCGTTTTTTACATTTCCTAGACTGGATGACTTGTTTTTGTCAGACTGAATGAGTTGCATCTTCCAGATCGAGGAGGTTGCATCTGCTAGGGTGCAGCCATGACTTTGCCTGCCGAAAGCCCGCAATATCGCCCTCGCGTCGCCGATACCGAACTGGCGATCCGCCTGCGATCCCTCGGCGCGGTACTGATTGATGGTCCCAAGGCGTGTGGGAAAACTGCGACCGCGATGCAGGTCGCTGCCAGCGTGTACCGGATGGATGAGGACTTGGCGGCGCAGACGCTGCTAGCAAACGCACCAGAATCGCTATTCGATGTGCCAACACCGATCCTGTTCGACGAGTGGCAAGAGACCCCAGCCCTGTGGAATCGGGTTCGCCGTCAGGTTGATGATCGCCGGGCCAAGGGTTTATACGTTTTGACTGGATCGGCCACGCCGAGCGACGATGTTCGACGTCACTCCGGCGCGGGGCGCATTGGCGTGTTAGGAATGCGGCCAATGAGCTTATACGAATCGGGGCATTCCAGCGGCGAGGTGTCATTGGCCGCGTTGTTTAACGGTGAGCGGCAGCAAGCCCGCGAGGGCGCGCTCGACTTTTTAGAAGCCGTGCGTCGTATCGTTGTCGGAGGCTGGCCGGAGTTGATCGCCGTTGATGAGGAGGCGGCGCGTTTCTGGTTAGACGGCTATCTCACCAACGCTATAGAGGTTGACGTGCAGCGACTCGGCAGCAGCCGCAATCCTGCCGCTCTGAGACGTCTGCTAACCGCGCTTGGTCGTGGCGTCGGGCAGGCGGTGAAAAGGAAGGACTTAAGGGCTGATGTTGGCGGCGCCGATGGCTCTATCGCCGAGGAGACACTCACGGCCTATCTCGCGGCCCTAGAGCGACTACATCTCATCGAGAACTCACCAGCGTGGCGACCACACATGCGGTCGCGAACACCGCTTCGCCAGGCGTCCGTGTACTATTTCACCGACCCATCACTTGGGGTTGCGGCGTTGAAAGTTGGCAGCCGTGACCTGATTGCCGATCCGCAGGCATTAGGTTTTCACTTTGAGGCGTTGGTGCTGCGTGACCTGCGGGTTTACGCCGGGCCGTTACGGGCACAAGTCGCTTCATGGCGTGACGCTAGTGGGCATGAAGTTGATGCGGTAATTAGTGTTCGCGACGATCTGTGGGGAGCCGTTGAGGTCAAGCTCAGCCCAGAGGCGGTTGACGACGCCGCAGCCTCACTGCTGCGGTTCTCGAAAAAGGTAGATCAAGCTCGCCACGGCGCTCCAGCCTTCTTGGCGGTGATCGTCAGTCATGGTCGCCACGCCTTCCAGCGCCTAGATGGCGTCTACCAGATTCCCATCGGCTGCCTTGGGCCATAGTCTTCTAACTTTTAAGTCTGCTGGCAGTTCGTAGAATGGTCTATGTGAACCTGCTTCCGTTGCGGCCCGAATTGGCCAGTGAGGCGCCGTATGGGGCGCCGCAACTTGACGTGCCGGTGTTGCTGAACGTAAACGAAAACCCGTATCAGCCCTCCGCCGAGGTGGTCGCTACCATCGCGGCCGATGTGGCCGAGGCGGCGCGAAGCCTCAACCGCTACCCCGACCGCGACTTCCTGCCGCTGCGGGCCGATCTGGCCACCTACCTGCGCCGCGAGTCTGAAGTAGAGCTTGCTCCGGAACAGATTTGGGCTGCGAACGGTTCCAACGAGGTGATGCTGCACCTGCTTCAAGCCTTCGGCGGGCCGGGCCGAGCCGCCGCCTCGTTCGCGCCTACCTACTCGATGTACCCCGAGTACGCCCGCGACACCCACACCCGCTGGGTGGCCGGGCGCCGCGAAGCCGATTTCACGCTTGACCCTGTCGTTGCCGCCGCAACCATTGAGGCTGAACAGCCCGCAGTGATCCTGCTCGCCAGCCCCAATAACCCCACCGGCACCGCCCTCCCGCTCCCCACCATCGAGGCCGTGTTGGATGCGGCCAGCCGCGTCACCGTGCCCGACGCTCCGGCAGGCGCCGGGGCCGTAGTGGTGGTGGATGAGGCGTACGCGGAGTTCCGTCGCCCCGGCACCCCCTCCGCCCTCGAACTGCTGGCCGACCACCCGAATCTGGCTGTCACCCGCACCATGTCTAAGGCGTTCACCGCCGCCGGGCTGCGGCTTGGTTATCTGGCCGCCAGCGCCGCCCTGGTAGATGCGCTGCGGGTTGTGCGCCTGCCCTACCATCTTTCGGCCGTGACGCAGGCCGCAGCCCGCGCCGCGCTGAAGCACACCGACGTGCTGCTAGCCCAGGTGGATTCCCTGCGCGCTGAGCGCGATGCGCTCGTGGCCTGGCTGCGGGCCCAGCCTGGCCCCGATGGCACCCCGCTCATCGTCGCCGACACCGATGCCAACTTTGCGCTTTTTGGCCCCTTCCCCGACCGAGGCGTCATCTGGCGGGGGTTGCTTGATCGGGGTGTGTTGATCCGGGAGGTTGGCCCACCAGGGTGGCTTCGCGTTTCTGTGGGTACTCCGCAGGAGATGCAGGCGTTCAAGGACGCGCTCGCTGAGGTTATTGGATTGGGTTCCCGTGGCGGTTGGTGAATTGCCAGCCGTTGTTCCACTGCATTGCTATACCAGTGCCATCAACGTGATCGTGATGGTGCCAGCAAAGCAGGGCTGCATTATCGACAGACGTCTCCCCATCATGTTTGGCCCAGTGTTTAATGGCGTGGTGAACTTCGCAGCGGGAAGGTGGTTCGTAGCATCCGGGGTAGGTACAGTGTTGGTCGCGGGCGATTACTGCTTTGCGGAGGTGGCCTTTGATGGTTCGTGC
>WQZL01000069.1 GCA_009780755.1 Promicromonosporaceae bacterium
ACCTGAGCCGCCGCCGCCGCAATCTCTGCCCGCAATCCGGCCATCGCCCCGGTAACATCGGCCCGCAACTCATCGGCCCGCTGGCGCACGGTGTCGGCCACCGAGGTTTCCAAACGCGCAATGTCGTCGCGGCGACGATCAAGCTCGGCGCGGCCCGCATCGGTCAGCAGGTAGGGGGCGCGCCGACCGATGATGCCATCGGAGTGTTCCTCCGAGACATCGCGGCGCACCAGCCCCTCCACCTCTAGCTTCGCCAGGCGCGGATACACCGTGCCTGCACTCGGGCGATAAGTACCCCCGAAGCGACGGGAGAGTTCGGAGATGAGTTCATAACCGTGACGCGGGCCATCCGCCAGCAGCACTAGCAGGTATAGGCGCAGCTCGCCGTGAGCAAATACCGGGGGCATCACAGACCCCCGTCCGGCGCATCCTGCCGCCCGATCACGGTTACGTCGCCGGAAACCGCCGTAGCTTTCACCGTCGTCACCGTGGGCACGACGGGCCGCAGCAGCTTGGTGCCAAAACCCCCAGCCTCGACCCCATTCACCATCAGGCGGCCACCCAGGCTGTCCAGCTTGGCCTCGACCACATTCGCATCGGGCAGCCGCATCAGTACCGCCCCGGAGACGGAGTTGCTTTTGATGCGCCTCGGCTGGTCGAACAGATCGAATGTGATCGCACCCGAGACGCTATTGACGTCCGCGTTTGGCACCCATCCGGTGATCGTGGTGTCGCCGGAGACGGTGTTCGCATCCACATTGCCGCGATGTTCGCGCACGGTCACCTCGCCGGAAACGGTGTTCACATCAAGCGTTCCTTCGGTTTCCGTGACCAGGATCGGTCCCGAGACGGAGTTCGCGCGCAGGTCGCCGATCATCCCGGCGAGCATGGTCTCCCCCCGCACGGAACCCACCTTCGCCGTCAGGTGTCGCGGCGCCGCAATGAAGATGTCGGCGCGGGCATTGCCGGTGAAGTCGCCAAACTTTTCGACGAATGACTTCCATCCGCTTAGGGTTTCGTGCCCGACGGTCAGCTTGCCGCCGCGTTCTAGGCGCACCTCAACGGGGCGGCCATTGGTGGCGTGAATCTCCACCCGAACATTCGGCTCGTCGTGTGCGACCACGTCCAGGCGTCCGTCAACGATGTGCGCCGACAGCGAGGTGACGTCATCTAGTTCAATGGTCTGTGGCTCCGTGATGGTCCAGCGTTCGGTTTTCATGGTTCTCCTTGGTTATACGCGACGCGATGTATCGCGTCTTCAAGAGACACGATACATCGCGTTTCGCGATCTGCCAAACGTCGTTCGTATCTGTCGTGTCGTCATGCCGAGTAGTGACCTATGGCCAGGATGTGGGATCATTGAGCGCTAAGAAATCCACGCAAGGGAGTCATCATGAGCAAGCGCGGTCGTAAGCGTCGCACCCGCAAGGGCAGCGCCGCCAACCACGGCAAGCGTCCCAACGCCTGAAAACAGGCCGGGGATCACGAAGGCCGCAGCCCGCCGGGGTTGCGGCCTTCGTCCATTAGGGTTGGGGCATGTTGTTGCACCGTCTTGCCCGCCCCCTGCTCGCCGCCCCCTTCGTGTACGACGGAGTGCAGGCCGTCAAGAGACCCGACGAACACGTTGGTGCTGCCCGCGAACTTACCGACCAGGTCACCGACCGGCTAGGCCGGGAGCCGCTAAGCGACAAGCAGGTAAAGCTGCTGGTCCGAGCGCATGGCGGGGCCACCGCCATCCTGGGTGTCGCCCTTGGGGTCGGCATCTTCCCACGAATTTCTGCTCTGAAGCTGGCCGCGCTAACCACGCCGCTTGCCGTCGTACATCAGCCGTTCACCACCAGGAATCGGGCTGAGCGCAAGGAGAAGACGGCCAAGTTTGTTCGCGCCGTCGGCCTGGTTGGCGCCGCGGCAATCGCTGGCGTCGATACCCAGGGTAAGCCCGGCATCGCCTGGCGGGTCACCAACATCAGGCAGCGGCACGCCGCAGGCAAGGCCACAGCGGGCCTAATCAACCACCCGAAGGGGTGAGCAGAGCTACACATTCGACGTGGTGAGTCATGGGGAATAGATCGAAAGTCCGCAGGTTGGCCAGGGTGTAGCCGTGAGTGGTCAGGTAGCCGATGTCGCGAGCAAGAGCGGCCGGATCGCAGGCCACATAGACGATGCGGGCCGGGCTACGGGCGGCGATCCGGTCGATCACCATGCGGCCCGCACCCGCCCGAGGCGGATCAAGCACAATCACCTCGACGCCGGTTGCGGTGGGCGGCAAGGCGGCGAGCGTCTGCGCGACCGCGCCCTCACGAATCTCTGCCTGGGGCAGATGCTGGGCATTGCGGCGAGCGTCACGCACCGCGCAGGCGTCGCCCTCTATGGCGATGACCCGGCCTTGCAGGCCAACCGCGGCGGCCAGCGGCAAGGTGAACAGGCCGGCGCCGGAGTACAGGTCGAGTACGGTGGCGTCCGCTATCGGGCCGACGGCGTCGAGGACGGCCTCGATCAACAGTCTCGGAGCCTCGCGATGGTTCTGCCAGAAGCCGTCGGCGGCAACACGGTAGGTGAAGGTGTCCTTGGTGGTTTCGACAAGCTCAACCACCGAATCACGGTCATCACGATTCGGGATGCCATCGACGAGCAGAACCGGTTCAGAGCCACTGGCCGGGGCGATGAGTTCTAGCCGCTGGCCGGGATGCCACCGGCGGGTAAACACACCTTCGGCCTCGGCCAACGCGGCCACCTCGGTTGTGGCTAGCGGCATGGAGTTCAGCGCGATCACCTCGTGGGAGCGATGCTTGCGCATCCCGACGCGACCCTCGTCGTCCGCAATCAGGTCGATGCGGGTGCGGTAGGCCAGGCCATCGCTCCCTTGTCCCGCGTGTGTCGCCGACTCTACTTGCACGTCCCAGTCGAGTTTGGCGAGGCGTTGCAATTGCTCGCGGATTACCGCTGCCTTCCAGCGGCGCTGCCCGGCCACGGAGACGTGGGCGAGTTCTCCGCCACCAACCCCACCCGGTCCGGCCTCGGGCCAAGCAGATGGCACTCGGTCCGGCGAGGGGTCGCCCAACACCTCCACCGCTTCGGCGCGCCAGAACTTAGGGCCGCCCTCCGTCACCACCGCGCGCACCCGTTCGCCGGGCAGCGCGTGACGCACGAAGATTACGCGACCATCGTGTCGGGCCACGCAATGCCCGCCGTGGGCGTAGGCCGTGACCTCTACCTCAACCTCACGGCCCACATCGGCATCCGGGACAGTAGGGGGGCGACTAAAGCGGCGTTGCTGGAAGCGGTGGTTCATTGAACGTCTGGGCCTGGGTTCTGCTCAACCGCCGAAGGCGCGCCGTGGGCGCCGCGCACCAGCATCCAGGTGAGCCACAGCACCAGCGCCCACAGGGGCGTGCCCATCACCAGGCGGGCGATGCCGAGCGCGCCCACGTAATCCTCCCCGGCGGCGAACAGCGGCCACTGCACGGCCAGCCGCAGCGCGAACATCGCGGCCCAAAGCCAGGAGGCAATGTCGTAGCGCTTCATGAGGTTGCGGTTCTTGCGCCAGGCGGTAAAGCCCTTGAATGGGTTGACCTCCTCCCCGGAGGATTGCGCCTTTTCGGCGGTGAAGCCCAGACGCAGCAGTTCGACCATCACACCAACGAACGGCCAACGGACCGCGACGGTGAGCAAGATGCCCACCAGGTAAGCCCCGTTGATCCACAGGCCGGGCAGGAAGAAGTCACCGGCCTCACCGGTGCGCCAGGCCATGAACACGCCCAGGCCGATGCCCGCCAGCCCGGAGAGCGCCTGCGTGAGCGGCGTGCGCTGCACCAGCCGGGCCACCACCGCGATAAGCGCGACGGCGCAGGCCGAGATGAGCGACCACGGCAGGCTGTTGGTGGTCACCCACACGGTGACGAACAGGATGCCCGGCGCGGCCGTCTCGATGACGCCGCGCGCGCCACCGAGCGCCTCGGCCAGCTTGAACTCCTCGCCGGTGACGGCCTTCAGGCCACGGTTGGCGGATGCGTCCGGTGGAGGTGGCGTTGTTGGTTCGGTCACTGGAATCAGCGGATTTCGGTGATTTCCGGCCCGCGCTTGAGCGGGTTAAAGTCTGGCTGTGCGGGCACCGCACCCTCCGGGGCGTCGGCCTCGGCGGTGGCCTCGCCCCTGCCTGGCACGGTGAGGGCAAGTAGGTCGCGGGGCGGGCGGGCGGTGTCGTCGCGCTTGACAACGATATCCGCGAACACCGCCTCCAGTTCCCTGGCGGCCTCGGTGTCGATGGCGGCCTTGCCGGAGAAGACGCCGCGCAGGAACCAACGCGGGCCGTCAACGCCGATGAACCGGGCGGGGCGCTGCGTCTGCTGGCCACCGGCGCCAACGGCAGGCACCTTCGCGATCAGCTCGCGACCGAACGAGCCGGGAACGTCATCAACGGTGCCGCCCTGCTCGCGGATGCCCGCGGCAATCTCCTCGCGAATCTCATCCCAGATGCCCCAGGTGCGAGGGGCGGCGAATA
This sequence comes from Promicromonosporaceae bacterium, assembly GCA_009780755.1. Taxonomy (GTDB): domain Bacteria; phylum Actinomycetota; class Actinomycetes; order Actinomycetales; family Cellulomonadaceae; genus Xylanimonas. Next base: position 4,502 of record WQZL01000069.1, read on the forward strand.
CCTGAACTTGCAGGCCGGAGGAGCCAAGCGTGGTGGAGACGCCGGTGATCTTGCCGCTCGACTTGTCGATCTCCATCCGCAACTGCATCCCCTGCCGCACCGGCAGCCAGATGGCGCCCAGATCAACGCGGGTACCCAGCTCGGTTACGTCGGCGGCATCGAAGGGGCCGAGGGTCTGTGGTGCGTCATCCCCTGTCTTGTCGGCGGCGCCACTGGCCGCCATCGCCTCTACCGTCTCGCGCACGTCACTGGCCGCCTCTGCGGCGGAGATGGTCTCGTCGTCACGCTTGCGCTTGAACAGTGACACTGGTGGCTCCTTAACTTAAAAACAGTCCAACGGTCCAGGATACCGGCAGTGCCCCCTAGTTTCGACACGAGCCAGTTGGCCTCGCTCAACCACCTAAGGTGCCGGTGGACCCAAAGCCGTCTTGGCCCCGCTGCGAGCCGGGCAGCCGGTCGGCCTTAAGGAATCTGGCCCGCTCTACCTTCTGGATCACCAGCTGAGCGATGCGCTCACCGCGGCGCAGCGTCACGGGCGTCGCCGGGTCGGTGTTGTGTAGGGCTACCTTGATTTCGCCGCGGTATCCAGCATCCACGGTGCCGGGAGCGTTCAGGATAGTCAGGCCGTGCTTTACGGCCAGGCCCGAGCGCGGATGCACGAAGGCCGCATACCCATCGGGCAGTGCGATTGCGATGCCTGTGGGAACCAGGACGCGCCCCTGCGGTGGGATTGTGACATCTACCGTGGTGACCAGGTCGGCGCCCGCATCGCCGGGGTGGGCGTATTCCGGAATGCCACAGCCGCCAGCTAGCACCTGCACCAGAATGTCTACCGGTTCGGCGAAGATGGCGTCGAGGAACGTCATCCCGCGCACTCCGTGCAGACCATTTGGCCATCGCGTTCGTAGGCTAGCTGCGAGCGGTGGTGCACCAGGAAGCAGGCCGTGCAAGTGAACTCGTCGGCCTGGCGGGGCAGCACGCGGACGGAGAGTTCCTCGCCGGAAAGGTCGGCGCCGGGTAACTCAAAACCCTCCGCCGCCTCCGTCTCGTCCTCGTCCACCACGCCGGAGGTCTTATCCGACCGGCGGGCCTGAAGTTCTTGGATTGAGTCGGCTTCGACGTCTTCGTCGGTTTTCCGAGGTGCGTCGTAGTCGGTAGCCATCACTTCACGCTCCATTGTTCTAGGGGACGTTGCGCCCCGGATTGTGCACTATTTCGGCGGCATTAGCCAGAACCTGGCCGTTCGGCGTGTCTATCTTGTCTCTCAACGCACGGTCAGTCCCGGTCGGCATCGGCGGCTTCCAGGATGTTCAACAACTCACGCACAGCCGGACCGCGACCGGCCACGGTCATCTCGCCCGATGCTTTTGTGCCGCGCAATCCCACCACTTCGGCCCCATTTTCGGCGGCGATCAGCGAGCCTGCGGCCATGTCCCAAGGGTTCAACCCACGTTCGTAGTACAGGTCGAGGGTGCCCTCGGCCAGCAGGCACAGATCGACGGCCGCTGAACCGAGGCGGCGAATATCGCGCACGCGCGGCAGCACCTTCGTGAGTACCTGAGCCTGACGCGCCCGGCGAGCCGAGTCGTAGCCGAAGCCGGTGCCGGTCAGGCAGCTAGATAGCGGCGCCGGTGCCACCGGGGTCAGCGGCACACCATTGGCCCCCGCTCCCTGGCCACACCCAGCCGACCAGGTGCGACCGGTAACCACGTCATGCACGCAACCTGCCAGGACTGTCCACCACTCCGGGTGGGGCGGGCCGACCACCACCGCCACCGAAACGGCAAAGCTGGCGATGCCATACAGATAGTTGACGGTGCCGTCGATGGGGTCAATCACCCAGGTCAGGCCGGAGGTTCCGGCCACATCGTTGCCCTCCTCACCGAGAACGGCATCATCTGGCCGTGCCCGCAGAATCTCGGCAACCAGGTACTCCTCGATTGAGCGGTCCATTTCGGTAACCGGGTCGGTTGCCGAGGTTTTGGTGTCGGCGACGGTAGCCCGATCCGGGCGCCGCTCCCGGATCAGATCGCCAGCTGAGGTGGCAAGGGAAACGGCCAGGGCGCGCAGCGCCGGGATGTCATGATTCATTCCTCCATTTTCCCCCGGATTCCCCAGCGGCCATTCCACATGGCTCCAGCCGAGGGCACCGTCCAGCCGCGCCTGAGCGAAATTAGGCGGATGCCGACCACCGCAGACACGACAATTGCCTGCATCCACCAGGAAAGCCAGCCGTTAGCCCAGAGCAGCGCGGTGACGATGGCACCGCCAAGGGCTGGAATCGCGTATAGCTGCCGATCAACCAGCACGAGCGGCACCTCGCCCACCAGCAGATCGCGCAACATGCCACCGCCGATGCCGGTGAGCATGCCCACCACCACCGAGGCCACCGACCCGGCACCGAAATTGAGAGCAATCACGGTGCCCAGCATTACGAACAGCCCCAGCGCGAGGGCGTCAAGCACAACGACCGTCCGCCGCATCCGTGCCACCGAGGGGTGAACGAAGTTGATTAAAACGCCCGCCAGGAGCGCAGCTGCCAGGAAGGGTAAGTGTGAAACGCCGACGGGTGGGGTGCGACCGATCAACACGTCACGAATCACACCGCCGCCGAGTCCAGCCGCCCAGGCCAGCACCAGCACGCCGAAGATGTCGAAGCGTTTCCGCACGCCGGCCAGCCCACCGGCCAGGGCCGCGAAAAACACGCCAGCGATCTCCATTGCCTCATACAAGTGGAACCCGGCCCACCACTGGGGAACGTCAAACACGTAGGCAATCTTGCCTGAGTAGCATGACAAAATGACGGCACACCGTCTTAGTTGCTCGGTATTTTGGCTCGGTAATGGCACCCTCGACTTCATGGCTCAACTTGAGTTTGTCCGGACGGACGGCGAAACCGCGATTCTGCGCGCCCCCGATGGCACCGAGTACGAGCTGCCAATCACCCCCGAACTGCGTGACGCCGTGTGCCCTCAACAGGAGAATTGCGTGCCGACAGGCGAGACCACCGAGGCAGTTGCCGCCAAAGATTTGCACCAATCGGCATCCGCTAGAACCACCGCCGCCGATCACCCCCCGGAGTTGCTGCCGGTACTGCGCCCACGGGATATTCAGACGCGGCTGCGCGCCGGCGACACCATCGAATCGCTTTCCCTGCAAAGCGGCATCAGCCTGGCTGTACTCAAAAAGCTGGAGTGGCCGGTGGTCACCGAGCGGGAGCATGTAATCAGACAGGTGCGGGAGCATGAGGTATCCGGCCTGGCCGGGGTGGCCGAACTTGGCGAGATCGCCGACTCCCGGCTGGCCTCGCGTGGCGTCTCCCGCGAGGAAGCCTTCTGGTCGGCGCGACGCGAGGGCGGCGCACCTTGGGTGGTGGAGGTTCGGTTCTCGGTTGGCGAGCGTGACCGCACCGCCCGGTGGACCTATGAGCCGCGCGGCAAAGCCGTGATCGCCCTAGACGACGAGGCCCGCTGGCTCGGCCAGCCCGACGATCCGTTGACCCTAGAAACGTCTGCTCCGACCCCCGCCAAACCAAGAAGCCCGGTCATAACCCGCCGCTCCTCCCCGCAACCTGATCTACAAACCGACCGCATCCTTGATGACCTGGCCGCCCGCCGCGGCGCCCGTCCGGCTACCGGGCCGATCCCCACGCGTTTGCCCATGCCCGTAGATACGCGGCCCGCGGCCAAAGAGCCGGTAGTGAACCCGCCCGTTAAAACACCCGCACCAGTAGTGCCCCCCCCGATTTCCGAGCCGCCGATGCGCGGTCGCCGCCGCGCCGAGCCAGCGAGCATGAAACCGCTCGTTGAAACGCCGCGCACCGAACCCGCCTACAATCTCGACCGAGGTTCCGAAGTGGTTGAGTTGCGGCGCTGGACTCCCCGCCGAGCCGCAACCGGCCCCAGCATTCAGCCCACACTGCTGCCCGCTTCTGGCGCGCCGATTGATGTGGTCCGTCCGCCTGTTACCCCGCTGGCACCAATGATCTCGGCCACCCCGCCCGTTTACGAGATGCCGACGCTGACTGCGGTCACGCCCATCGGCGACGACGAGGTGACTTACGAGGATGACCAGGTCACCTACGAGGATGAGCCGGTGACATACAACGAGCCGCCAGCCGTCATCAAGCCTGAATCATCAGCGCCTGACCCGGTTCCTCCGGTGACGGCAACGCCCGCCGGGGGCGTTTCTCGCCGGGGCAAGAACAAACGCGCCCAGGTTCCCAGTTGGGATGAGATAGTTTTCGGCGCAAAGTCCTAACTTTCCTGCGCTAACCTCTGTGCATGACACTACCCTCGTTCCCTGCGGTGCCGCTGTGGGACGCACCCGTCGCCAACGGGCCATTGACCGCCTCGGTAGAGGTTCCAGGGTCAAAGTCTCTAACCAACCGGCTGCTGGTGCTGGCGGCACTGGCGGATGGCCCCGGCATCATTTCCGGTGCACTGCGCAGCCGCGACACCGACCTGATGATCGGCGCGCTGCAAGTCCTGGGTATCGGTATCGAGGCCGGGACTTGCCCCTCGGAGCTGCGCGTATTCCCCCAACCAATCCGCGGCGACGTCGATGTTGATACCGGTCTGGCTGGTACCGTCATGCGCTTCCTGCCGCCGCTGGCCACACTAGCTAACGGCCCGGTTTGCTTTGACGGCGATCCGCAGGCTCGTACCCGCCCGATGGGGCCAATGTTGCGCACCATGCACGCGCTCGGGGTCGAGATCACGGGCGAGGACGAGGGCATACCCGAAACTCTCCCCTTCACCGTCCACGGTCGAGGCGGCCTGCGCGGTGGCACGGTGGATGTGGATGCCTCGCAATCCTCACAGTTCGTCTCCGGCCTGCTGCTGGCCGCTGCGCGCTTCGATCAAGGACTCAGCCTGCGGCATGTTGGACGCACGCTGCCGAGCCTGCCGCATATCGAGATGACCGTGACCGCGCTGCGCGAGGCGGGGGTAACCGTAGACGATTCACGAGATGGCATCTGGGTGGTCTCGCCCGGCGTGATCGCCGCTCGCGATGTGCGCGTCGAGCCTGATCTTTCGAACGCCGCTCCGTTCTTGGCCGCCGCGCTGGTAGCTGGCGGTTCGGTCTCGGTGCCGGGCTGGCCGCTTACAACCACACAGCCGGGCGCACTCGTACCTGGGCTGCTCGCCCAGATGGGCGGCGCCTATACGATCAACGATGGAGTCTGCACCGTAACCGGCGATGGCACCATCAACGGGCTAGACGTTGACCTGCGGGCCGCCGGGGAACTTGCGCCCACCTTCGCCGCGCTGGCCGCGCTGGCCGACTCCCCCAGTCGCCTGCGGGGCATCGCCCACCTGCGCGGCCACGAAACCGACCGGTTGGCCGCGCTGGCTGCCGAGATCACCCGCCTCGGCGGCTGGGCACAGGAAACCCGCGACGGCCTGGTTATCACTCCCCGCCCGCTGCGCGGCGGGGAGTTCCGCACGTATCACGATCACCGCATGGCCACCTCGGCCGCGCTGCTTGGCTTAAGGGTGCCCGGCGTGCGCGTGGAGAACGTCGAAACCACGGCCAAGACCCTGCCCGGATTCACCAAGTTGTGGGCGGGGATGCTGGGTTCCGATGCCAGCTAGACAAACGCGGCGCGGCGGCGACGAACACGAGGCGTATGAGCGGGCCAGTCGCACCGCCACCAAGGCCCGCACCAAGATTCGTCCCACCCATGATGACGCGGTGCCTGGTTTCGTGATTGGCGTGGACCGGGGCCGCTACACCCTGCTGCTAGGCGAAAACCTGCCCGACGAGCGCACGGTGATCGCGATGAAGGCCCGCGAGCTGGCCCGCGACCGCGTGGTGGTGGGTGATCGGGTGGCCGTGGTGGGCGATGTGAGCGGCGCCAAGGACACCCTGGCCCGCATAGTCCGCATAGCCGAGCGCACCTCCGTGCTGCGCCGCACCGCCGACGACACCGATCCCTACGAGCGGATCATCGTCACCAACGCCGACCAGCTCGTCATAGTCACCGCCCTGGCCAACCCCGAGCCGCGCACCGGCATGATTGACCGAGCTGTCGTTGCCGCCTACGACGCCGGGGTAAGCGTGCTGCTTTGTCTAACCAAGGCCGACCTGGCCCCCGCCGACGAGTTGCGCGGGCTGTACGAGCCGCTCGGCGTGGATGTGGTGGTGACCGCCACGCTTAGCGACCCGGCCTCGGTGGAGGCTGTGCGCGAGCGCCTGTCCGGGCGCATTTCGGTGCTGCTGGGGCACTCGGGCGTCGGCAAATCTACGCTGGTCAACGCGCTGGTACCCGGTGCCGGACGCGCCACGGGCCACGTCAACGACGTCACTGGACGTGGCCGCCACACCAGCACCTCCGTAATGGCCCTACGCCTCCCCTCCGCTATGCGCGACGCCAGCTCAACCACCACCGGCGGCTGGGTGATCGACACCCCTGGCGTGCGTTCCCTCGGTCTCGCCCACGTCGAAATCGACAACCTGTTGCGCGCCTTCGACGACCTAGACGATGCCGCCGAGGAATGCCCGCGCGGCTGCACCCATCTGGCCGATTCCCCCGATTGCGCCCTCGATGACTGGCTCTCTGCCACCGTCGATCCTGACCTTAGGGCCGCACGCATGGTGCGATTGGATAGCTTCAGGCGGCTACTGGCTTCTCGTACCGCTATGGTTGCGCCATGACCGCACGTTCGTACCAGGAAGACCTGCGGCTGGCCCAGGTCATCGCCGATCAGGTTGACGCCATGACTATGGCGCGCTTCCGGGCGCTCGATCTGCGCGTGGATACCAAACCGGATAACACCCCGGTTTCGGATGCCGACCGCGCCGCCGAGGAGTTCATCCGCGAGCAGCTACGCCGGGCGCGCACCCGCGATGCCGTACTCGGGGAGGA
>WQZL01000070.1 GCA_009780755.1 Promicromonosporaceae bacterium
GCGACAAGCGATGGCGGCCTTCTTATTCCGCCTGGCCGGTGAGCCGGACTTCACCCCGCCAGCGCGGCCCACCTTCCGGGATGTACCGCTCGGCGGAGCGTTCTTCCACGAGATCGAATGGCTGGCCTCCACCGGCATCACCGCTGGTTGGCCCGATGGCACGTTCCGCCCCGGACAGTCCATCGAGCGCCAGGCGATGGCGGCATTTCTGTATCGCGCCGCCGCACAGGGTATCTTCTAAGAGGCACGTCGTTCTACGCCTCCGGGCGCACCCGCGTGCACCATAGCGGGCTGTCCCTCAGGAGCGAGCATGACCAAAAACAAGTACGTCAACGGCATCCTGCCGATGGTGCTGATTAACTTCGCCATCGGCTCGGTGTACTGCTGGACCCTGTTCCGCGAAGCCATAGTCGAACACACCGGGTTCGGCGATGGGACGCTGGCCTGGGCATTCTCCATTGCCATCTTCTTCTTGGGCATGTCCGCGGCCTTCGGTGGGCGCATCGTGGAGAAGAATCCCATCACCTCGGCGTGGCTGACCGCAGTGTTCTTCACCTCCGGCTGGGTGATTACCGGCTGGGGCATCCAGATCGCCAACATGGCCGTGGTGCTGCTCGGCTTCGGGGTTGTGCAGGGCTTGGGCCTGGGCCTGGGGTACCTGACCCCCATCAAGACCATGATGATCTGGCTTGGCAACAAGAAGGGCTTCGCGGCGGGTCTGTCCATCGCGGCCTTCGGCCTGGCCGGGGTAATCGCCAACCCGATCATCGAGGTGCTGCTGAACTCGATGACGCCCTATCAGGTGTTCTACCTGCTCGCCGCCATCTACGGCGTCGGCCTAGTGATCGCCGCGCTGCTGCTTTACCGCCCGCCATACGACGAACCCGACCCGGTTGCCGTCGAGGAAAAGCTCAACGTCCGACAGGTGGTATTCGCGCCCAAGTTCATCTTCTTGTGGCTGGTGTTCTTCTTGAACATCACCGGCGGGTTGGCGCTTATCAGCCGCGAGAAGCAGATCTACATCTTCCGGGGTCTGGAGTTCGAAGGGTACCTGACGCTGGTGATGATTACCGCCGTGGCGAACCTGGCCGGGCGAATGATTATGAGTTCGCTCCAAGACAAGCTGCGACTCAAACACACCCCGTATTACGCGATGGCCTTCGGCACCCTGGCAATGGCGGTCTTTGCCGCTATGGTGCCTCCCTCGGTGGGTACCGCGTTCGCGCTGGTCTTCGTGGTGCAGTTCATGTTCGGCTGCGGATTCGCCTGCATTCCCAACATCTTGCATCAGAACTGGGGCATGAAGTACCTATCGACCGTTCACGGTCTAATCCTGAGCGCCTGGGCCATCGCCGGGCTGGCAGGCAACCAGATTTCCCGCTTTGTCATGGACAACTACGATTTGCGCACCCTATTTACCGTACTCGCAGTGCTGTATGCCGTTGAGTCCATCGCCCTGCTTCTCTGGGTGCGGGCGCGCCGCCGCGACATCCACGCCCACACGGTCTGCGCCTGTCACCCCCACGACACAGAAGCGGTTGTGGTTTAGGCGGTATCGCGGACTATCAGCTTCGGGGCGATGATGCGCGGTTCGAAGGGGCTAGCCTTACCCGCCAACAGCTCAAGCAGGATAGACGTGGCTAGCTTCGCAGACTCCACGATGGGGTTAGACACGGTGGTCATCGGGGGAGTGGTATGCGCAGATAGTCCAAGGTTATCGAAGCCGACGAGCCGCAGATCCTCGGGCACCCGCAAGCCGTGAGAGTGCAGCACCCGCAAGGCGCCCTCGGCCATTACGTCAGAAGCCACAAACAACCCATCGAGATCATGGATGGCAAGAAGTTCAGCAGCTGCGGTGGCACCCCCGGCCGCGGTGAAGTCTGAGTAGGCGATGGCGTCTGCGGGCAGACCCGCCTCGATCAACGTATCACGCCAACCAAGGAGCCGATCTCCGCCGGAGGACAAGGCCAAGGAGCCGGTGATGGTGCCGATACGCCGACAGCCCTGGTCGAGCAGGTGCTGCGTAGCCATGCGGGCGCCTGCGTAATTGTCCAGGTCGACATAGTGGCGGGGCTGGTCAGAGAAGGGGCGGCCAATGGCCACCGCCGGAATGCCGGTCCGGTCGAGAGCCTCCTCAATCAAGTGCCCCTCACGGTGGGAGGCCACCACCGCGCCGTCAACATGCCCGGCCCGCAGGTATCGAGCGGCGCGAGCGGAGACCTCGGCATCACCGTTAAGCAGCACCACCAGTTGCAGATTGGTTCCGACAATGCCGTCGGCCACCCCGCGCACCAGGCCGGGCAGGAATGGGTCGGTGAGTTCCTTGGCGGAAGGCTCAGGTGCCACAAGGGCAATGGAATCGGTGCGCCGCGTCACCAGCGAACGGGCGGCCCGGTTTGGGGTGTAACCGAGCATTTTGACGGCGGCATCGACCGCCTGCTGCGCTTCCGGGGAGACCTTATCACCGCCATTTATGGCGCGAGAGGCCGTGGAGCGCGAGACATCAGCCTCCCGGGCGACATCATCCAGGGTGGGGTTGCGGGTGTTCATCGGCGGGCGCTTCCTTGTTTGTGAGCCAGTGACGTCCGGCGGTTTCTTCCTGAGCGAGAGCGCGACGGAGGGTCTTGACGGCGGCTTCCTCGACCACCTGCCCGAAGAGGGGCAAGGTCACCTTGACCTCACCGGAGTACGTCTTACGGGCGCCGCCATCAGGTAGCGGATCAAGAGCCACGGTGCCGGTGATGCGGAGGGGGGCACCGACGATTTCGACGGCGACGGTACCGCGCCGGTGGGCGTGTCCGGCGACGGGGGCATCCCAAACCTCGGCCTGTCGAATTTCGACACTGTCCCCGATCAGGCCGCGCGCCTGCGCCGGAATCAGATCGGTGGGCAGGGTACGGCGAACGATGATGGTCATGCCGCCGCGCTCATCTAGGTCAACCTCGGCCTGGTCTACCGAAACAGCGTTGCTAACCTGCGCAGCCTGCCACCGCACAAATTTTGGATCGCTAAGCATGTCGATGACGACATCGACAGGGGCAGGGTATGTCTGTTCGACGATAAGCTGCACAGATTCTCCAATGGCTCTTTCAACGGTAAGACACAAGTCTACCTCCCCGGAGTACACCGTGAAATCGGTAATTAGGGCTGAAATCGGTTGGTCCCCCTACCGATTTCAGCCCGGATTACCGATCTCAGCCTTTAGACTGGGGCATTGCCCGTCCGCCGGAAGCCATCGGCGGCCATACCCAGGAGTCACCCGCGATGTCCCTTACCCCCTCCGCCCGCCTCGATGCCGTCGTCTCCCTGGCCAAACGACGCGGATTCGTCTTCCCCTGCGGTGAAATCTACGGCGGCACGCGTTCCGCCTGGGATTACGGCCCCCTTGGCGTCGAGTTGAAGGAGAACATCAAGCGGCAGTGGTGGCAGGCCATGACCCGCCGCGCCGACGTGGTCGGCCTCGACTCATCCGTGATCCTGCCCCGCGAGGTGTGGGTGGCTTCGGGTCATGTAGGCGTGTTCAACGACCCGCTGACCGAATGCCTGCAATGTCACAAGCGCTACCGCGTAGACCAGATGCAGGAGGCCGCCGCCGCGAAAGCCGCCAAGAAGGGCACCGAGATCAACCCGGACGACGTGTCCCTGGACACTCTGGCCTGTGAGGGCTGCGGCACCCGTGGCAAGTGGACCGCGCCACGCGAATTCAACATGATGCTAAAGACCACGCTTGGCCCCGTGGAGGACGAATCCGGCCTGCACTATCTGCGCCCCGAAACTGCGCAGGGCATCTTCGTCAACTTCGCCAACGTCGTCGGCGCTACGCGGCAAAAGCCGCCCTTTGGTATCGCCCAGATCGGAAAGAGTTTCCGTAACGAGATCACGCCCGGCAACTTCATCTTCCGCACGCGAGAGTTCGAGCAGATGGAACTCGAATATTTTGTGACGCCCGGCACGGATGAGCAATGGCACCAATACTGGATCGACGCCCGCCTCGACTGGTATGCGGGCCTGGGGCTAGATCGCGACAACCTGCGCCTCTACGAACACCCCAAGGAGAAGCTGTCGCACTACTCGACCCGCACCGTAGACATCGAATACCGCTTCGGTTTTGCGGGCGGGGAGTGGGGGGAGCTGGAGGGCATCGCTAACCGTACCGACTTCGATCTTTCCACGCACTCGGAGAAGAGCGGCAAGGATCTTAGCTACCGCGATCCGGTGACGAATGAGAAGTATTACCCCTACGTGATCGAACCGTCTGCCGGGTTGACCCGCTCGCTGATGGCGTTCTTGGTCGAGGCGTATCAGGAGGATGAGGCGCCCAACACCAAGGGCGGGGTGGACAAGCGCACCGTGCTACGTCTCGATGCGCGCCTGGCCCCGGTCAAGGTGGCGGTGCTGCCGCTGTCGAAGAGCGCCGACCTGCTGCCCGCCGCTGAGGCGCTGGCAACCGAGTTGCGGGGGCACTGGAACGTTGACTACGACGTTACTCAGGCCATTGGTAAGCGATACCGCCGCCAGGATGAGATCGGTACGCCGTTCTGCGTCACCGTTGACTTCGACACTCTCGAAGATCAGGCCGTGACCATCCGCCACCGCGACACCATGACCCAAGAGCGCGTCGCCCTCGACCAAGTGGCACCGTACCTGGCCGCCCGCCTGCTCGGTGCCTGACCCGGCGCGGGAAATTTCCCACATTGGATGTAGGAATTTTCCTGCATCACTGATACGCTGTGCGCCATGTTCTACGCGCGCGCGATCGAGTCCAGCCTCAAACCGAGTCCTATCCCGGTGGTGGTACTAGAAGGCGCCAGGGCCGTAGGCAAGACGGTTGTTGCGCAGCGGTTGGTTGAGGCGGGCATCTATGACGACTACGTCAACCTCGCTGACCCGCTTACTGCACAGCTTGCCAGCATGGATACTCCGCATTGGCTGGCCTCTCTTCCAGAGCGGACGGTCATAGATGAGGCTCAGTTGCTCCCAGACTTGCCCCTCTATGTGAAGTTGCTTGTTGATCGGCCAGGCAGTAAACGAAGTTTGCTGTTGACCGGATCGGCAGCTCTGGGGCGAACTGGCCTTGGCGGTGCTGATCCGCTGACTGGAAGAGCTATCCGTCGTCGCATTTGGCCCATGACTCGATTTGAATTATTGAGCAAGCCCGAACGCATGTTGACGCTGATCGATGATTTGTTCTCGGGAGAGATCGCCAGTCAACGTAATCATCCTCCGCTTGGGGTGGAGTCGCTGCTCCGTACGGGTGGTTTCCCTCGTTTGGCGATTGCGCAAGCCGATGAAGCAACAGTAGAGCGTTGGGTAGAGGGGGCAACAACCGGGTTGCTCACGGAACATGTGCTGCCGGATGAGCGGTTTGACGCCGGTTCGGCACGCCGTGTTTTAGACGGGTGTTTGCGAGAGCCTGGCGGCATCTTAAATCTTGCCTCTCTCGGGCAGCGTCTTGGAGCAGACCCGCGCACGGTTGATCGCTATCTTGATGTGCTGGAGCGACGGTTTTTGCTCCATCATTTGCCCAACTTGGCGCAGAACCTCGCGCGGCAGAATCGTGCCCGCGCGAAAATCCATGCAGTCGATACGGCCTTCGTGTCTGAGGCGATTCGGCGCGCTGATCCAGCAAAATCCGCCAGTCCCCATGTGCTGGGTAAGGTGTTCGAGACCTGGGTAGTAAACCAGTTGCTTCCTTGTTTGGAGGTCACTCATCGGGCCGTATCTGCCTTCTATTGGCGCGATGCCATCCGGGGAAAGAATAAGCCGGAGGGTCAGAAGCAAAATGAGGTTGACTTAGTGCTGATTGACGGCACCGGTGCCACGGTGGGCATTGAGGTGAAGATGTCATCCACATTCTCTTTGCACGATATTGGCGGCCTTCAGTCGCTTCGCAAGGCGCGAGGCATGGACTTCGGATACCTTATCTACACGGGCACCAAGACGATGCGGCTGGCCGAAAACATTTACGCCCTGCCGGTAGCGGCTCTCGGGTAGACGAACGGACGGAAACCCGCAGGTGGGTCACCAGGGCTTGGGTGGGTGACTGATAGGCGGTGGTACACTTTTGCTATGCCGACGACCTTGCCGAGAACACAGGTGACCCACACGCCGCGGGTGCAACATGCGCTTGAGGTGGCCAGACGTCGTTGGCCCGATGCGAACCCCTCCTCGTTGATTGCCGATGGATTCGCGGAGTGGGCACAGCAGTTTGAGGCTGCTGAGGCAGAAAAGGCGCGCCTGCTTCGCGAGCGACGGCTTTCCGTCGCCGGGATGTTCACGGGGGTATACCAGCCTGGCTACATCGAAGAGGTACGGGAGGGGTGGGAGTGATCGTCCTTGACGCGTCGGTGGTAATCGCCTACTTAGAAACCACCGATCCCCACCACGAAGCGGCTGTTAGGTTCATGGCTGCGGTAATCGAAGAGTTGGCGATCTCCTCGGTAACCTTGGCGGAAGTGCTGGTTGGACGGATTGACGACGGAACAGAGCGTCAGGTACGTGATGCGATCACCGAGGTGATGGCTGTGCAGGTGCTGGTGAACGCCGACGATGAGTGGCCGCTGGATTTGGCGCGGGCCAAGGCCAAATTTCGGTTGCGGATGCCGGATGCCATTGTCCTGGCTTCGGCGATGCGCGCGGGCGGAACGGTCGCCACCTTTGACAAGCGCCTGCGAACAGCTGCCTCCGCCGCAGGGTGCCTTGCTGAAGAAAATGGCCTGTGGTGACGGCTGGACGAATCTTGCCGCCGCTGCGCATTGGGCCGCTGGTTGTCGATACTCCGGTGGTGCTGGCGCCGATGGCGGGAGTGACCAATACGGCGTTTCGGCGGTTATGCCGTGAATCGGCTGCCTCCACCGGGTTTGACCCAGGGTTGTACGTGGCCGAGATGGTCACGTCACGTTCCCTGGTAGAGCGCAATCCGGCGGCGATTCGCATTGTCACCTTCGACGACGATGAGGTGCCTCGCTCGGCGCAGGTGTACGGCGTAGACCCGGCCACGGTGGGGGAGGCGGTGCGGATCATCGCGGGTGAGGGTCGCGCCGATCATGTCGATCTGAACTTCGGTTGTCCCGTGCCGAAGGTCACCCGTAAGGGCGGTGGTGGGGCGCTGCCCTGGAAGACGCGGCTGTTTGCCGACATTGTGCGCGCCGCCGTGCGCGCCGCCGAACCCTACGGCGTGCCAGTCACCGTCAAAACTCGCGAGGGTATCGACGAGGAGCATCTGACCTACCTTCAGGCCGGGCCGATTGCCGAGGCCGAGGGTGTCGCCGCCATCACCTTGCATGCTCGTACCGTTGCCATGCGCTACAGCGGCGAGGCGCGCTGGCCATCCATCAAGCGACTTAAAGAGGCTGTGAGCATTCCGGTACTCGGAAACGGCGACATCTGGTGCGCCGATGACGCCCTGCGCATGGTGGCCGAAACCGGCTGCAACGGCGTGGTGGTGGGGCGCGGCTGCCAGGGGCGGCCTTGGCTGTTTGCCGATCTTGCGGCTGCCTTCAACGGCCAAACCCTGCGGGTACGTCCGACGTTGGCCCAGGTGGCCGATGTGATCTCTCGTCACGGTGAGCTAATGGTGGCCCACTTCGGTGGCGATGAAGACAAGGGCGTTCGCGACCTGCGCAAGCACATGGCCTGGTATCTAAAGGGCTATCCCGTTGGCGGCGAGCGACGACATGCCCTGGCCACCGTTGAGTCGATGGCCCAGTTGCGAACGTTCCTCGATGAGCTGGGTGATGCCCCGTATCCCGGTGAGGCCGCCGAGGGCGCGCGCGGACGTCAGGGATCGCCGAAGGCTCCGCACCTGCCGCATGGTTGGCTCGACTCCCATGAGCTAACCGAAGAGTGGGTAGAACGCCTCCGCCAAGCCGAACTAGCCGTAGACGGCGGCTAGCGCAGGGAGGCCATCCAGGCTTCTACCGCGTCGGGGTCGCGGGGGAGGGCGGCGGAAAGGTTCTCGCAGCCATCGGCCGTGAGCAGCACGTCGTCCTCAATGCGGACGCCGATGCCTCGGTACTCTTCCGGCACGGCCAGGTCGTCGGCCTTGAAGTACAGGCCCGGCTCGATGGTGAACACCATGCCCGGCTCCAGCACGCCATCCTTATACAGCTCATTGCGGGCCTGAGCGCAGTCATGAACATCCAGGCCGAGGTGGTGCGAGGTGCCGTGCACCATCCAGCGGCGGTGCTGCTGGCCGTCTTCGGTCAGGGACTCGGCGGCGGTGACGCCCACCGGTAGCAGCCCCCACTCTTCGAGGCGGGCGGCGATTACTTTCATCGCGGCGTTGTGTACGTCGATGAACTTAGCCCCCGGCTTCGCGGCGGCGAATCCGGCATCGGCGGCGTCCAGCACCGCCTGGTAGACGCGGCGCTGCACAGCGGAGAACTTGCCGTTAACCGGCAGGGTGCGCGTCACATCGGCGGTGTAAAGGGAATCGGCCTCCACCCCCGCATCGAGCAGCACGAGTTCGCCATCGCGAACCACGCCATCATTAGTGATCCAGTGCAGGATGGTTGCGTTCTCTCCAGCAGCGGCGATGGTGTCGTAGCCGACGCCGTAACCCTCCAGGCGAGCGTGACTCTCGAAGGCGGTCTCGATGACGCGCTCGCCGCGGCGATGCGCGACGGCGCGGGGCAGGGCGCGCACCACCTGTTCGAAGCCCTCGACGGTGCGGGCCACGGCCTCGCGCATCTGCTCGATCTCGTAGGCGTCCTTGATGAGTCGAATCTCGGCGGCGGCGCGCACCAGGTCGGCATTGGTAAACGGCCAGGTGGCGGCCGCATCGCCGACCACCTCGGCGATGGTCGCCTCGACCAGCGTCTCGACGCCTGGGTCGGCGCCGGTGATGACACACATCGGGGCGCCCGTTTCGAGGTCGGCGGCGAGATCATTCCGCAGCCCGTCGATGTGCCGGGCCTCGATGCCGGTCAGCGTGGTGACATCGGCCAGAGAAGGGCGGGCGCCCACCCAGAACTCGCCATAGCGGGCGTCGGCATAAAACTCTTCGGTGTCGCGGGCCGCAAGCGGGCGAACATAGAGGGTGGCGGTGGCGTCGGAGCGGATCACCAACACCGCGTCCGGCTCCTGATCGGTGCCCAGACCCGTGAGGTGCGCAAACGCCGTGTGAGGGCGGAAACGGTAGTCGGTGTCGTTCGAGCGCACCTTCAACGGCCCGGCAGGAATCACCAGGGTGGCGCCAGGCAGCCGTTCGGCCAACGCGGCGCGACGGGCCACGGTGTAGGCAGCGGCGGGACTGGGCGCGACGTTCAGGTCTGCCCGCGGCGCCCACTTGGAGGTAATGAACTCGACAAACGCCTTCGACTTTGGCCGACTCCGGTGATCCTCCTCGGCGGGAACGGCGGCAGCGGTAGTGGGGGTGACATCACTCATGCGCCCCCGGCAGGATTCGAACCTGCGATGACGGGTTAGAAGCCTGCGGAGTCCCCCTCCGCGATTCGCGGGAGCAGCTCCTAGTTTGACATGTTTTGGCAGCATGCCAAAACCACACGAGTCCCTACCCGCCATCGGCCAAGACGGTGCAGTAGCAATGATGGAGCCGATGCGTTCCTTTCCCGCGCTCATCCATCAATAAAGAGTAGTAGTGCTAGCCTTTACTGAAGGCGTGCCGAATGAAAGGATTAGATCATGTCTGTTGGGTTGTGGGTTGAAGAGTTCGCTGCTCCACAGATGAGCGCGATGCGCTCTGTTGACCGCAAGGGTGGCCTCTACCTGCGTTATTTCCCCACCGGGCTCGATGAACACATGGCGAAATACCTCAATTCGGCCGCGGCTGAGTCGGTAACAGACGCTACTGCTGCGATTGCCAGGATTGGTCAGGTGCTGAGGGTCCGCCCCATGCCGATCTTGTATGCGACGCTGTTGCGTTCAGAGTCGATCTCGTCATCTTGGGTCGAGGGGCTTCGAGAAACCCCGCGAAACATCATGGTCGCTCAACTCGGTGACCACGATCCGGGCCTAACGGGGTACCAGTTTGAACGGCTTGGAACGGCACGAGCGATCCTGGGGAACCTGAAGTCAGTACGCACAGGGATCCGGTCACTGCGCCAGGAATGGACACACGGCGGGATCGATGACTTGCATCGGATCATCACGCCAGATGTAGCTAGCGGCTACCGCAAGATCGATGTCCAGATCGGTGGCACATCGAAGGTGAGCGCAGACTACGTGGCTCCACCCGCCGAGCTGGTGCCCTCTTTGATGGCCAACCTCCTTGATTACGCCAACCGATCTTCTGATTCTCCCGTGACGAAAGCGGCGATCATCCATGCACAGTTCGAGACCATCCACCCCTATGAAGATGGCAACGGCCGCACTGGACGGGTGCTAGTACACGGGTATCTTGCCCGGGCGGGGCTAGTTGATGAGGGAGTAATGCCACTATCTGTGGTACTTCGACGCGCCCCCGAGCAGTACGTCAAACACTTGATGGCATTCCGCCACGGCGATCTGGCCGCGCGGAGCGCCGCAGTGAGTGAGTTTGTCGGCTACTTCGCGCAAGCGCTAACTGACTCAGTTGTTGAAACCGAGAAGGTGATAGCTCAGGCTGAGGCTGTTGAACAAGACTGGGCTGACCGGACGCGCCGGTTCCGCGCAGACTCAAAGATCCACGAAGCGGTGCGGGTGCTGGTTGAACAACCCGTCGTGACTGCCCGTTTCCTAGCAGCAACGCTTAACACCACGGCGGTCACAGCACGCACCACCATCGATAACCTCCTCAGCGTGGGAGTGCTCGAAGAATCGGGTGGGCGGTTCAAGAGGTCCCAGGTGTATCAGGCATCGGCTTTGCTAAACATGATGGATCAACTCGTTCCAGGCTTACAGCCGACTGCGCTTCCCAAGCCAATCTGGCAATCACACCGGGCGACACCAGACACGATTAGCAGTGAATCCTCGGCAGTGCGCCCCCGGCAGGATTCGAACCTGCGACCGACGGATTAGAAGTCCGGCGCTCTCCCCGTGAGTCACGGGAGCTGCGCATAGTCTGGCATGTTCTGGCGGCATGCCGAAACTACAAAAATCTCCTCCACCCGCTCAGTGGCAACCGTCAGTCGATGGTTGGCTTGACCATTTGGCATCGCGAAAACTCTCGGACGCTACTCTCCGGACTCGCAGGCAGTCTGTCGTGCAATTCGCTCGACAGTCGAGGGTTGATACTCCCGAACGAGTTAGTCATCGAGACATCGAACGATGGTTGGCGCGC
>WQZL01000071.1 GCA_009780755.1 Promicromonosporaceae bacterium
CCGCTTACCACCGCGATGATAAGCATCATGTGCCAGGCAATTGTCGGATCAGCCAAGAAGTCGTTGAACCCGATGGCTCCCCACACCATGGCCAACACTGCCACCCAGAAGCTGGGCAGCGAGAACAGCACGAAGCTCAGCAACGTCACGGAGTAATCGAACCGCGTGTATTGACGTAGGGCCGAGACGATACCGACTAGAACCCCAAGACCAAGGGCCAAGAAGAAGGCGGCTGTGACCAGGGTCAGCGTGACCGGGATGGCAGAGGCCAGGAGTGAAGATACGGGCTGGCCGGTGATTGCCGACACGCCGAGGTCACCACGAACCGCATCCCAGAGCCACATCAAATAGCGCGCGGGAGGGGCGTAGTCGAGCCGTAGCCGCATGGACAGCTCGTATATCAGCTGATCGCGGTCGGGGTCCTGGCTGAGTCGCAATTGCTCTAGGGGATCCACCGCGTAACTAAGCAGTATAAACACGATGAATGTGGCACCGAGCAGCACCAGCAGAGAGGAGAGCAGACGCCAACCAAGGAAGGTCAGCATCGGCGCCGATCTGGTGAGCCAGGAGCGGTGCTCCGGTTTGGTATCGGGCGCGGGTACGTCGTCTGGGACGCCGTCAACACTGACTGTCGCGGAGGTGGCCATGTGTCCTCGGATCAGAAATGGTCAATGGGCAATGTACGAAGGGTGAGCATAGTCGCTAACAAGAGCGATGTCTCATGGGCCAGTGCGGGGTGTCGGCTTTACCGACACCCCGCACTGGGTCAAGCTAACTCGATCTGACGATCAAGGTTGGGTCACGAGATCAGTTGGTCGCGACAATCTCCCACTCCCAGAAGTTCCAGAAGATGGTGGGAGACAGCGGAATCTGCGAGACATTGGCAACACGGTTGGTGTGTACCACGACCTCCGGGAACTGGAAGATCGGCACGGTCCAGGCTTCGTCCCAGACCAACTGCTCAATCTCCACACCGGCGGCGACGGCTTCAGGCGAAGTGTCATCAACCATGTTGGAGATTTGCTCCCACAGCTCGTCAATGCGCGGGTTGGTCCAACCGTACGGGTTGTTCTGACCCTCGGTCTCGTAGTTGGCCCGGCCGTTGTTCAGCAGGGTGTTGGTGGACTGCCAGCCGAACAACGCAGCGTCGTAGTTCATGGTATCCGTCGAGATACGCATACCCCAGTCGGTGCTGGACTCGTCAATCATCTGGAAGCCAGCGGCGGCGGCCGAGGGCGTGATGATCTGGAACTGGTTCTCACGGCGCACGTTGCCAGCACCAAAGAGGAGGCGAACCGGGATGTCACCCTCGGCGAAGGTGCCGCCGGGGGCCAGCTCGCGGGCCTGGGCAATCAGGTCGACCGCCAGGGCGGTGTCAACGTTGGCGAAGGCAGCCGAGCCGTTCTGCGGTACGGATGCCTGGTAACCGGCCGAACCCGGAACCCACAGGAAGGAGTTGCGAACGGCCGAACCGGGGGCAACCGGGTCGATCAGCGTGGAGACGATCTGGTCACGCGGAATGGAGTGCAAGAACGCCTGGCGAACCATGCGGGCTGCCTCTTCATTGCCGCCCCAGGCTGCGGGGTCGAACGGGCCGTAGTTGTTTACCACGAGGTCAACGTGTTCCCAGGTGGCACCGACGGCGGTGATGTAGGAGGCGTTGGTCAGGGACTGGGCGAAGGCCAGCGTGTCCACGGTCGCCTGCGGGGCGGTGAGATCAACCTGGTAGTTCTGGACCGCGATGAGCTGCGTCATCGGGTCTTCCTGCCATGTCAAGGTGATCGTGTCGATGGTTGGGATGTAAGCCGGGTCGGCCCAGGTCGCGTAGTACGGGTTGCGCACGAAGGTCATGTACTGGCCTTCGGCGAACTGGTCAATGATGAACGCGCCAGTGGCCAAGAACAGTTCCGGCTCGCTCGGCAGCGAGGTGAAGTTGAAGTCGTTGTTCCACACGCTGGCGATGGCGGCCAGGGCCTCCGTGTCGTTGGTGCGGAAGGCGTCGATTAGGGCCGCCTTGGCCTCCGTCGGGTCATCAATGCCCAGGGCGCGACGCGCGACAACATGCGCGGCAATCGGCGGGACACCGAAGAGGTACGGCCAGGAGTTCTGGAACTCGTCAAACGTGAAGACCACGGTGCGGCCATCAGCGTCGAGCGCCGGGAATGCCGACATCTGGCCGATCATGGCCGAGACGCCAGAGAAGAACACGGCGCCGGTGGGGACGCCGGGGATGCACTCGGGGTCAACCTGCGCCGTCGGGTCGCAGTCGGGATCGACCTGCTCCGTCGGGTCGCACTCCTCGTCGATCTGGTCGCCATCCTCGTCAACCTCGCACTGGATGAGTGGGCACTGGACGAGGTCGCAGACGGTCTCCCCTTCGACGGTGTTGAATCGGGGGTTCTGGGCACCCCAGTAGAGTATGAGGTCAGCGGCGTCAACCGGCACGCCATCCGACCAAACCACGCCCTCGTTCACCGAAACCGTCAGCTCAAGGCCGTCTTCGCTGATCTCGTAGGAACCCATGTCGTTACGCGGCTGGAGCAGCACGTCACCGTCGTAGTACCGGAGCTGCTGGTTGGTCAGGTAAAGAACAATCGCGTTGGCGGTCGCGTTACCCATAGCCGTCAGGTTGTTCTGCGAGAAGAATGGCTGGTTCCAGCCGATGTTGATGTGCTGCTCGATGGCGGGAGCGCCGCCGTTCTCGCCGCCATCACCACCGGGCTGGGTCGCGGTGGTGTCGGGGGTGGGGTCGGGTGGCGCAACTTCGGGGCTGCCACAGGCAGACACCACGAGGGTGGTTGCGACTAGCGCGGCGATCGCGCCGGCAATACGTCTGGTCTTCATTGTGATCCTTTTTCCATGTGGAGAGCGGTGCGATAGCTGTACTGAATGGCACATTCACCGCGGAACAACACGGAAGCGTACGCAGGTTTTTCGCTCACCGTGACGCTTTGGCGCGTTTCGTTGCCGTCTCGTTATCACTTCGCGATCAAAACTGAAGGGGTGCGTCAGTAAACCTATACCCAACGCGCCAAACCACCCCTCCCCCGTGGCTTTGGGAAGCTGGCTTCGCTTGCTGCTCAACCGAGGGCAGTTAGCACCCATCCAGCCAGCGGCACTAGGACGGCCACGGCATAGATCGCCGTCCGTACCCATTTGGGAGGCTCGATCTGTAGGTCGTGTAGCGCGTGGTAGATGCGGTGGCAGCAGTGCCACAGCACAACGCCAAGCCCGCCGAAGACGAGGAGGGCGACAACCGGGTTGGCCAGCAGGCTAGAGAAGCGCTCATAGGCCAACTTGTCGTCACCTCGCCCGGCGAAGGGGATGAGAAGGCCGAAGACAATCACCAACGCCGGCATCACCACCGCAGCAACCTGCCCACCGGCGCCGAACAGCGCCCACCGCCAGGGTTCACCGGTGCGCCGCGAGACAACGCGGTCAGCGCGCTTGTTTTCGCGCAGATTCATGACCTTCCTCCCCGCGCCCGCCAGATCAGCAGGGCCAACACCACGAAGGCCGCGGCGTATTGCGCAGCGATGATCCAACTAGCCCGAAGCTGGCGTTCGCCAAGCCGGACTCGGATGGCCTTCGGTGACACCTGGAACCAGGTCACCGACTGGAGAAGTACCATCGCGAGCGTTATCACGGTAAAAACGACAACCGCCGGATGCCGTTGAAAGGCGAGCCATCGTTCCCAGGTTTCAAGCCCTCGGCTCAAAGCCACCACAGCCCAACACACGTTTATGACGAAGATGCCCAGGAACAGCGCCGATGCCTCTCGCAGTGCGTACAGCCGGTATTCGGTGGTGCCCAGAAACCAGGTGCGCGGCAACGGCTGGGCAAGCGGGCGCCGGTTGGAGGCAGGCCGCTGATCGAGGTCGCTCATCGCTCTCCTTCTCGGTGGTGGTTTCGACACGGCCCTCCTGCGTCGGGCCTACTCAACCATCCGGCTGGTTGAGTAGGGAGCGCAGTGACCGTGTCGAAACCACCACTTCCAATAACGGCTCTTTCGCTCATCGCTTTTCCTTTCGCTTGATGAGGCCCGTCGCGCGCGCCTTGGCGGCTACCAGCTTGGCGAGCTGCACGGCGGCGGCAGGGTCAACGCCCTTGGGGCAGACGGTGGAGCAGGCGCCGACGAAGGTACAGGGCCACACGCCACTTTCGGCATCAAGGGCCGGAAGCCGCTGCGCCGTGCCGTGGTCGCGGCTGTCGCGGCTGTATCGCATGGCGACAGTGATCGCGGCCGGGCCGAGGAAGGGGCGGTTGAACCCCACCTGCGGGCAGGCGGCGTAACACAACAGACAGTTAATGCACTGCGCGAACTGCTGATAGTCGAGCATCTGCGCCGGGGTTTGCCGGTTGTTCTCGGATAAAGCCGTGTCGAAACCATCGGCGTTGGCGGCGGACATCAACCACGGCTTTACCTCCGTGAGCGCGGCCAGGAACGGCTCTTTGTCCACGATCAGGTCGCGCTCGACATCAAGGTTGGCCAGTGGAGCGATGGTCACCTCATCGGGCAGGTCACGCAGGAAGGTTTCGCAGGCCAGGTGCGGCTTCCCGTTCACCATCAGCCCGCAGGAGCCACAAATGCCCATCCGGCACGAGACCCGGAAGGCGAGCGTCGCATCGCGGTTGTCTTTGATCCACCCGAGGGCATCCGCCACGGATGTGCCGGTGTCGTAGGGCACCTCAAAGGCGTCATACCAGGGTTCACCGCCGCGGGGTTCGGTGCTGCCCTGCTCAACCGCTGAGCAAGGTCGGTATCGGAACACGGTCACCCGCTTAGTGCCGAGCGGCCTGCTTTCTGCGGCGTCGGGTCGGGAGCCGCAGTTGCAGCCTTCGCATCCGCTCATAGCGCCGCCTCCTCGGCCAGGGTCAAGCGGGCTTGGCTTGGCGCTTGACCTGCGTCGCCGTAGACCCGTTCGGCGGGCTGAGACTTGGTGATGACCACGTCCTGGTAGCCGATGGCAGGGGATGCACCCGGCACGTAAGTGGCGAGGGTGTGTTTCAGGTAGCGGACATCATCGCGGGGCAGCACCCCGTCGCCCTCTAGCCGTTGATGCGCCCCGCGAGACTCCTCGCGGTGCAGCGCGGAGTGGATCATCGCCTCGGCCACGTCAAGCATTCCGCCAAGTTCGATGGCTCCGGCCCAGTCGGTGTTGTATACGGGGCAGGTATCGATCACCTGCACTTGCCCGTAGCGCTCCTTTAGCTCGGCCACTTTCGTGGCGGCGCGCGTCAACCCGTCGGCGGTGCGGAAGATGCCCACCTCGGCCGCCATCAGCGCCCCAAGTTCGCGGCGAATCTCCGCCGGATTTTGCGTGCCGCGCCCCATCATCGAGGTGTATCGGCTGGCGGCGGCGGTGGCCGCGTCCCGGTGGCTGAGCCTGCCCAAATCACTACCCTCTCCCCTCTCGGTGGCGTGCGTGGCGGCCTGCCGTCCGGCCACATTGCCGAATACCAGCAGCTCGGCTAGGGAATTGGAGCCGAGGCGGTTGGCTCCATGCAGCCCAGATGATGCGGCCTCGCCGACGGCGAACAGGCCGGGCAGGGTGGTGGCAGTGGTCGCATCGACCTGAATGCCGCCCATCGTGTAGTGCGCGGCGGGCGCCACGGGAATGGGAGCCACCGCCGGATCGACGCCGACGTACTGTTCGGCCAGGTCACAGATGAGCGGCAACCGCTCATGCAGGCGAGCGCGACCGAGGTGTCGTAGGTCCAGGTGAACCACCTCCCCTTGTGGGGTCGAGATGGTGCGCCCGGCCTGCTGCTCGTACCAGAACGCTTGGGAGAGCCGGTCGCGAGGGCCAAGCTCCATATGTTTGGCCTTCGGCGACCCAAGCGGGGTCTGCGGTCCGAGGCCGTAGTCCGCCAGGTATCGGCGCCCGGCGGCGTTGAGCAGCACGCCACCCTCGCCGCGTCCGGCCTCGGAGATGAGGATGCCGGAGCCGGGCAGGCCCGTGGGGTGGTACTGCACAAACTCCATGTCCCGCAGGGCCACTCCGGCGCGGTAGGCCATTGCCATCCCCTCGCCGGTGACGATGGTGGCGTTGGTGTTCTGTCGATAGACGCGGGCCGCTCCCCCGGTGGCGAGGATCACGGCGGGGGCTTCAAGCAGGAGGGGGTAGCCATTGCGTTGGTCGTAGGCGATAACACCGCACACGCCGTCATCGTCGGTGAGTAGGTCAAGTACGAAGTGTTCGTCGTACCGGCGGATACTTTGGTGCCTGAGCGAAGCCTGAAACAGGGTGTGCAGCAGGTGAAAGCCGGTTTTGTCGGCGGCGAACCAGGTGCGGGCCTGGCTCATGCCACCGAAGCGACGCACATTGGGATCGCCGGCGGCGGTGCGGCTCCAGGGGCATCCCCAGCGTTCTAGCTGGAACAGCTCGGCGGCGGCGTGTTCGACGAAGTGCTCGACCACATCCTGATCGCAGAGCCAGTCGCCACCGGCAACTGTGTCATCGAAATGAGCCTGAAGGGAATCGGTGCCGCCGTGCTGAGCGTCACGTAGCACCCCGGCGGCGCCGCCCTCGGCTGCCACAGTGTGCGAGCGCATCGGGTACACCTTGGAAACCAGTGCAACGCTAAGCTCTGGCCGCGTCTGCGCCACCTCGATGGCGGCCCGCAGCCCGGCCCCGCCTCCCCCGACGATGACCACATCAACCCGCTCGGTAAAGATGACTGCCCCCTAGATGTTCGCTAATGCCTCGACCTTAACCGACGTGCCCTGCAACAGTAAGCGCAGATCGGCAAGATCAGAGGTCAAGACAATGACAGGTGCGGGCAGGGTGAGCGCAGTGGCGGCAACTACGGCATCCACCGTCAGGTCACGAGCCTTACGCCGGGTGGCCGCTGCGGCGGCCCGCAGATGCCCGGCGCGCACTCCGATCTCCGACGTCACATCCTTGACGTTTAGCGCCTTGCGCACCCGGTATAGGTGAGCGTCACCAGTGGTGCCATTGAAGGTCTCGGCAAAGGTGAGCGCGCTGACGTATAGCAGCGAGTCTGTTCGCCTAGCGACTACCTCCCAGGCGGCCATGCGTCGCCCGCTGGCCGCCAGCTCTGATAGCGCTTCGGCGTCGAGCAGAATCGAATACTCCCCGGAAATCACTTAGGCGAGCCGCTTCATGATCTCGGTCACCTCTGCTTCATCAACCGGCCCATGCGCGACCTCGGTGCGGACGATGATGTCAGCCAGGGCATCACGCTGAAGTTGTCGCGCGGTGGCACCAACCACGTAGGCAGAAAAACCGCGCGCGCCCACACGCTCTCGCACTCCGGCTGAAGTGTCTGGGGGCATGGTTATGGAGTGTCGTTCAAGTGGCTGGATGCTCATTCCTCAATACTACTCCAAATAATACTCAGCCGTACATGAAGGCTTGGAGCGAGCCTTCTCGCAGGCCCGCCTTCCGGTAAAACTCGTAGGCGGGCTTGTCGCGGTCGGTTAGCAGCGCGATGCCGATGGAGCCGACAGACTCGCCATAGCCACGCACCGCATCCAGCAGAGCGGTGCCAACCCCCCTGCGCTGGTGATCGGGGAAGACAAAGAACTCGTCGATGTAAGTCTCAGAATCGCTCTGCCAGGTGCGGGCGTGGAAGAACACGGCCCCAGCCATTTCCCCCTCACAGAAGGCTAAAAGCGCCCAGGAACGTGGTATCCCGCGGAACTCGGCCAGGTACCGGTGCGCGGACGCGAAGGTCCATTCCTCGTGCCAGGGCGCGCCGTTGTACGTCTCGACAAATCCCGTAACCAGCACCGTGTCATCCTCGGGACGCCAGGCTCGGATCATCACATCGGGGGCGCTAAACATTGAATCTGAACTCCACCACGTCGCCGTCCTGCATGATGTACTCCTTGCCCTCCACGCGGGCCTTTCCGGCAGCGCGGGCGGCGGCAACCGAGCCGAGTTCTACAAGATCCTCGAACTTGATGACCTCGGCCTTGATAAAGCCGCGCTCGAAATCGGAGTGAATCACCCCGGCAGCGGTTGGAGCCTTATCGCCCTTGCGGATGGTCCAGGCGCGGGCTTCCTTGGGGCCAGCGGTCAGGTAGGTTTGCAGGCCGAGCGTGTCGAAGCCGACACGGGCCAGCTGGTCGAGGCCGAACTCGGTCTGCCCGGTAGATTCCAGCATCTCGCGAGCCTCGGCCTCGTCGTCCAGCTCAATCAGATCGGCCTCGAACTGAGCGTCCACAAACACCGAGAGGGCCGGGGCGACGAGCGCAGCCTGCTCCGCCTTGGTAGCCTCATCGGCCAGCCCCGCCTCGTCGGTGTTAAACACGTAGATGAATGGCTTGGCGGTCAGCAGGAAGAATTGCCTGACCTCGGCTAGATCAAGCCCGGCGTCGGCCGCACCCTCGAATACCGTCTTGCCTTCTTCGAGGATAGCCAGAGCCTTTTTTCCTGCCGCCAACTGTGCGGGATCGCCCTGCTTAATCTTCACCGCTCGCTCCAGCCGGTCGAGCTGCTTCTCCAACGTCTCGATGTCGGCCAGGATGAGTTCGGTATTCACAATCTCGATGTCATCGGCCGGGCCGGTGGAGCCATCGGCGCGCACCACCTCGTCGTCGGCGAAGGTGCGCACCACATGGCAGATGGCATCGGCCTCGCGGATGGCGGCCAAAAAGCGGTTTCCCAGGCCCTCGCCCGCAGACGCACCCTTGGCGATGCCCGCGATGTCAACAAAGTTGACGGTAGCCGGGATTATCTTCTGGCTTTGGAACAGTTCGGCCAACACATTCAGACGCGGATCGGGCAGCGGGGCAGCGCCGACATTCGGCTCAACGGTCGCATATGCGTAGTTGGCCGCGACGGCGCCGGAGCGGGTGAGCGCGTTAAACAGGGTTGACTTGCCGGTGTTGGGCAGACCGACGATGCCGATAGTAAGGGCCACGAAAGGTCATCTTAATGCTTGGCACCCGACAAACAGTTCGCGAAGCAGGGAACAAGTCAGCGCCGGCAGGGGTACCCGCGATTTTGTTGCGGCTACGGAAAGTCCTTGATGCGTTGCAGGATTTCTGGGGCGCGGCGTTCAAGGGCACCTGCGCCCCAGCGGATGCCGCCGAATAGCACTGCTAGGCCAATCGCCGGACCGATCAGTAAGGTCGCCCAGCCGAGAGCCATTGCCACCGGACCGCTCATCACCATTGCCACGACGGCCAGCACCATCGTCGGCAGCGATACCAACAAGAGCAGGCTTATCGAGATGCCCTGCGCCAGCAGGGTCGCCCCTACCGCGCCCTGCGGCTGCTTGAAGGGACTCTCCCCCGGTTTTGCCACCGGATATAGCCAGCGCGCCGAAGTGGCGCTGGCCAGCCCGGTTGCGGCGGCAAGCATCCCTAGCGACAGCCCGATCAGCGGTGGCAACCAGGCCCAGCGGTCGTTCAGGGCGACACTGAGGATGGCAAAGCCGGTTACCAGGGGCAGCCCGATAGCCAGCGTGGGCAAGGCACGGCCCCACCTGTCTGCCCTGCCCGTCACGCCCGTGACGATATGTAGCGCGAAAGCAGTGTCGTCGAAGGCCACGTCGTTGCTGATGGTCAGGCCCAACAGCCAGCCGGTCATCGGAGCCAGAATCACCAGCATGAACATGGCCTCACCCCCGCCCGCCTGGCCCGCCGCCCCGAAGATAAGCGGCATCGCCAGCACTGCGATGAAGCCGACGGAATAACGTGGATCGCGCCGCCAGTAGATGAGCGTGCGGGCGGCGATCGCGCCGGTGGGAGTAGCCGGAAGACGATCTAGTAGGCCCAACCCCTTGACCCGCCCACGACCCGCTGCCCGATGTGGCGGGGTCTCCAGCGAACGCCTCAGCGCCCGATCCCACCCGAACCAGGCGACGGCGAGCGCCCCGACCGCAATGGCCAGGCGGGCGGCCACCCCGGCCCAGTCGCCCGCGTAGGCGGCCTGCGCCGCTCCCCAGGGGGCACCCAGCGGTGTCCAGCCGAGGAAGGCGGCGGCGTCGGCGAGGGTGGTTCGCACCACGGCGGCGTCTACCGTGGCGCCTTCTAGGGAGTTTGCCGTCCAGGTGAGGGCGGGACTAATGGCCAGGATCGCCACGATTGCTACCAGGGAAAGCACCTCGCGGGAACGGCGGCTTTCCATCATCGGGGCCAGCAGCGTTGTCAGCGCCCGTGAGCCGATGACGCATAGCGCCGCGCCCAGCCCGGCCCCGACCAGGGCCACGAACAGCACCTCCGGCTTGCCCACCCAAGCGAGCGCCACCCCGCCGAAGGCCAGCAGCGTGGCGACGCCCGGCACGGAAATGATGGCGGCGGCGGCTAGCCCGACCAACAGTTTGCGGCGCGGTATGGCGTAGGTGGCGAAGCGCTGCGGGTCGAGGGTTGCATCCACGCCGAATAGGAATACCGGAATCACCCACCAGGCCAGCACCAGCAGCGCCCCGACTAGCGTGATGATTTCGCCGGTCAGCGCGGCATCGCGTAGTCCGCCAAAGAGGGCCAGGCCGACCGCGAGCGTCACCATCGCCAGCGCGTATAGGCCGCTGACCACTATGCCGATGGTCTGCCAGACGGACTTACGCAGCGTGTTGCCGAGCAGGGTGAGCCTAAGCCTTATGAACTGTGCAACCATGACAGCGCCTCTCCCTCCTTGCGGCCCCCGACGAGGTCGACGAAGCGATCCTCTAGGGATTGCTCACCGCGCACCTCGGCCACGGTTCCGGTGGCCAGTACGTGGCCCTCGGCGATGATGGCGACGTGGTCGCACATGCGCTGTACCAGATCCATGACGTGGCTGGAGATGATTACCGAGCCGCCACCGGCCACATAGCCCGCGAGGATGTCACGAATATTGGCGGCGCTTACCGGGTCGACGGCCTCGAATGGCTCGTCGAGTACCAACACGGCCGGTGCGTGGATCATCGCGCAGGCCAGTGCGGCCTTTTTGGTCATGCCGGCGGAGTAATCTACGACGAATTTGTTCCGGTCGGCACTTAAGTCCATCGCGGTCAGTAGGTCTTCCGTGCGGGTGTGGACGGTTTCGCGATCCATGCCACGCAGCAGACCTGCATAGGTAATGAGCTGGGCGCCGGTGAGACGGTCGAACAGCCGCACCCCGTCGGGCAGCACACCGAGCTTTTGCTTGGCCGCAATCGGATGCTGCCATAGATCAATGCCGAGTACATGGGCCGTGCCGAAGTCGGGGCGCAGTAGGCCCGTCGCCATCGACAGC
>WQZL01000072.1 GCA_009780755.1 Promicromonosporaceae bacterium
CGCCGCCGCGGTTGGACACCTTCAGCGGCTTCAGCGAGAGGCCGGGCTTGGGAGCGCCATCGCCCGCGGCGAGGTCGATGTGCTGCTCTGCTCCCCCGAACGGCTCAACAATCCAGACTTCCGCGATGAGGTGCTGCCCCGCCTGGCCGCCGACGCCGGGCTGGTGGTGATCGATGAAGCGCATTGCATCTCCGACTGGGGGCACGATTTCCGCCCAGATTATCGCCGCATCCGCACGCTGCTGGCCGAACTGCCGCCTGGCATTCCGGTGCTGGCAACCACGGCCACCGCAAACGAGCGAGTGACGCAGGATGTGGCCGAGCAGTTGGCAGTCACCGGAACGGCGACACTCGGTGACGACGTTTTGGTGTTGCGCGGCGCCCTCGACCGCGAGTCGCTGCACCTGGCGGTGCTGCACCTGCCGGATCAACCCACGCGCATCGCCTGGTTGGTCGAGATGTTGCAAGACGCAGATGGCTCCGGGATCGTCTACTGCCTGACGGTATCGGCAGCCGAACAGGTAGCCGAGCAGCTACGCACCGCCGGACTGGCCGTCGCCGCCTACACCGGTCGCACCGACCCGACGCAGCGTGAGGCGCTGGAGGCCGACCTAAAGGAGAACCGGGTCAAGGCCCTCGTCGCCACCTCGGCCCTCGGCATGGGCTTCGACAAGCCCGACCTAGCCTTCGTCGTTCACCTGGGCGCGCCCGCCTCCCCCATCGCGTATTACCAGCAGGTGGGCCGCGCGGGCCGCGGCGTCGATTCGGCCATCGTCGTGCTACTGCCAGGGCAAGAGGATCAGGCCATCTGGGACTGGTTCGGCTCACAGGCGTTTCCGGCGGAGGCGCAGGTGCGGGCCACCCTGGCCGCGCTTTCTGAGGCGGAGGGGCCGCTATCGACGGCGGCGCTGGAGACCTGCGTTGACTTAAAGCGCGGACGCTTAGAGACGATGCTGAAGGTACTCGATGTGGATGGCGCGGCGCGGCGCATAAACGGCGGATGGACGGCCACCGGTCAGCCCTGGGCCTATGACGCCGCCCGCTACGCGCGGGTGACCGCGACCCGTGAGGCCGAGCAGCAGGCGATGATCGACTATGAACGCACTCGGGGTTGCCGCATGGCCTACCTACGCCTGGCTTTAGATGATCCAGAGCTTGCCCGCCATGATGTGGACGAGTGGCGCTGTGGGCGCTGCGATAACTGCGGCGGGGTTACCCTGCCCGCCGCCCCCGACGCAGAGGCCGTGGCAGCGGCCCGCGAAGAGATGGATCGGCCCGGCATTAAGGTGGAGCCTCGAAAGATGTGGCCCTCTGGCCTAGCCACCCTGGACCTAGACCTGCACGGCAAACTCACAGCCAACGAGCTGGCCGAACCGGGCCGGGCCATCGCCCGTCTGGACGGCCTCGGCTGGTCTGGCCCGTTGCGCGACCTGTTCTCTTTAGGCGCTCCCGACGGCGAACTCCCCGTCCCCCTGCGGAGAGCTGCCGCCCGCGTCCTCGACGACTGGCTCGCCTCCCCCACCCCAACCCACACAAACGACACCTCCTCCCCCACCCCAACCCACACAAACGACACCTCCTCCCCCACGTCATCCCAGCCAGGCGATGCTTCCTCCCTCACGTCATCCTGCGCGAGCGCCAGCGAGTCGCCGGACCCAGACAAGCCCTTCATCGAAGGAGTCGTCGCCATCCGTTCAATAACCCGCCCGCAGCTCACCTTCCATCTGGCCGATGGTCTGGCCCGCTACCTGGGCGTGCCGCTGATCGGCGCAATCGGCCCCCGCCCTGGCCTAGAACAGCCAGGTCGCCACGATGTGAACTCTGCGATGCGGCTGGCCGGGGTAGCTAAGCGCCTGGAGCTGCAATTAGCCGAGGCCGCGCTCCGTGGCTTGCCGGGCCGGGCGATCCTCCTGGTGGACGATTACACCGAGTCCGGCTGGACACTGACCGTGGCCGCTCGTCTGCTGCGCCGGGCCGGGGCGAGATCGGTTTACCCGTTCGTACTCGGAGTGCGATGAGCCGCCACCAGATCGCGCCCGATTCCCAAGCGCGGGGCCGCCTGCGTCGGGTCGGCGTCACCATTGCAACTACTGTGGCCATTTTGGCCGGACTAGCTTTTGCGGGAAGGTCCATGCAGCATCACATCGCGTATCACCCCTCCCGCTCGCCGCTGCCACCGGCGGTGGATGTGCTGCCCTGGGCGCAGGAGGTCGTTTTGACCACCGATGACGGCCTTGAACTTATTGCCTGGTTCGTGCCTCCTGCCCCGGGTATTGTCCCGCGTAATCAGGCGGTGCTGTTCGCCCACGGCAACGGCGGCGCACTTGATGGCCGCGCCTCTGCCTTGCGGCGGCCCTTGCGGAGCGAGGCTTTGCGGTGCTGATGCTCGGGTATCGGGGCTATTCGCGCAATCCGGGCACCCCCACCGAAGCGGGGTTGGTCAAGGATGCCCTGGCCGCACAGCGCGAGCTTGCAGCGCGCGGCTTCGCGGCGGCAAGCACCATCTACGTTGGCGAATCCATCGGCACCGGCGTGGTCACCGGCCTGGCCGTAACGACACCGCCCGGCGGCCTGGTGCTGCGCTCACCATTTACCTCGCTGTGGGATGTGGGCGCAACCATGATCCCGATTTCGCCGCTGGTTAGGTTCATCATGAATCGCAACGAATTCCCGGTAGAGCGACAGATTGCCTTGCTGACCGTGCCAGTCACGGTTATCCACGGTACCGCCGATGAGGTGGTGCCCTCCGCGCAAAGCGTTCGCGTGGCCCAAGCGGCGAGCAATCTCTTCGAGGAGGTTGTGATCGAGGGTGCCCGCCACAATGACGCCCTTTGGCTCGGCCCCATCGTAATCGAAGCCATCGAACGCCTAGCCGACACCCTTATCAAGCGTCATGGCTAGACAGCCCGCGGCGTTACATGTAACACTGACAGCATGGCTATCGTCACAGAACGCGTCAGCAACTACCGCGCCCGGCTGCGCGCCCAAGGGCTGCGGCCCGTCCAGCTTTGGCTCCCCGACACCCATGACCCTGACTTCATTATTGAGGCCCGACGCCAATCACTTCTTGCCGCCGAAGCCGACCTCGTGGACGACACGATGGACTTTTATGCCGGAATTACCGGTGAGGTCGTCTGGGGTGAAGAGTGAAGCGCGGCGAGTTCTGGACTGTGGCCGGAGCCGGATACACCGGTAAACCCAGACCCGCGCTGATTATTCAATCTAACGCTTTTGACGGTACCGGCTCTCTCACAATGATCCCCACCACCACATATGAAATTGATGCTCCGGCGTTTCGCATCCCGGTCGCCGCCGACAGAGTTTCTGGCCTTAGCCAAGACTGCTTCTTGATGCTCGACAAAATCACCACCGTAAAGAAACACCAGATTGGCGCCTACATCGGTCGCGCCCCCTCGGCAACGATCACGCAAACCAACCGCGCCCTAGCCACCTTCCTCGGCATTGCTGGATAAGCCAGCAAGTGTCGGGTTTCCTTGGTTTCGACACGCTCGCTGGCGCTCGCTACTCAACCAGCCGGTTGGTCGGGTCGGTGTAGGGGATGTGGCCGGTGGCGACGGCGCGGTAGTCGAGGAGGGCCGAACCGAGGGCGCCCACAGCGACCACCACAAATAGCGCGACGGGTGAGAAGAACTCACGGTCGCGGATGGCGGCGAGTACCGCAATCAGCAGCGCCACCTTGGCAAGCCAGGTGCCCATCACCCAGGCGGCCATTGTCACCGGGGTTTCGTCTATGGTGCGCAGCATCGAGAAAATGGTCACGCCGCAGAACACGCCCGTCAGCGCCACACCGATTAGCGCGCCCCACACGCCAGACCAGCCCACGGTAAGCGCGCCGATGCCCACCCCCAACACGGCGAGCGCGATCAGAAACAGCGCGACAAACCGTCCGGCGGTGCGCAACACCCGACGCTCGGCGGCCTTCGCCTCGGACTCGACGGCTGGGCTATTACTCACGAAGCGCTCCCCTCGGGTTTGCGACCCCACTTCCGCAGGGGACCAATCGTCAAGAACAGCGCGATCAAGATGGCCATGCCAGTGCCGATGGCGACCTGCTCCCAACTCCACCAGATCAGCGCGGCCCCGCCGAAGGCGAACACCGCGATCCAAATGTAGAGAATCACCACGGCCCGCCGGTGCGTGTGGCCAAGCGCCAGCATCCGGTGGTGCAGGTGCATTCGGTCTGGCTCGAACGGCGACTTACCCCTGGCGAGCCTGCGGACCACCGCAAGCAGCATGTCGAGCAGCGGCAGCAGCAGAATTGCAATTGGCAACAACAACGGGATGTAGGCGTGCATGTGCTGCGCGGCGGGCATGAGGCCGGGAGTTGGCTGCCCGGTCACCGCGATGGTGGCCCCGGCCAGCATCAGGCCAAGCACCATCGAGCCGGAGTCGCCCATGAAGATGTGCGAGGGGAAGAAGTTGTGCGGCAGGAAACCGAGACAGGCTCCCACCAGTACGGCCAGGAGCATTGAGGCCAGCGATGAGAGGTCGTCCGGCGTGCCCTGCTGGGCCAGGCCGTAGGTGTACAGGAAGTAGGCCGATCCGCCGATGGCGATGGCCCCGGCGGCAAGGCCGTCTAACCCATCGATGAAGTTCACGGCGTTCATGGTGGCGACGACAACAATGATGGTCAACGCCAGCGATAACCTCGGGCCGGGAATAGTAGGCAGACCGGGAATGGGCCAAGTGGTTAACTGCACCTGCATTGCCGCCATGAACCCGGCGGCGAGCACTTGACCGGCGAGTTTAGTCATCCAGTCCAGATCCCAGACATCGTCGGCCCAGCCCAGCAGCGCTACTAGGCAGGCCGCGCCAAGCACGCCCCAGATTTCCGGGGTGGCGAATACGTCGTCAAGGAACGGCATTCGAGTGGCGATCAACGTCGCCACCACTATTCCGGCCAGGATGGCCAGCCCGCCAAGCCGAACCGTTGGCTTCTGATGCACATCGCGCTCCCGCACGGCGGTGACCGCATGTGTCTTACGCGCCAGCCAGCGCGCCGACGGCGTTGCCAGGTAGGTGACGGCGGCCGCGATCAACAGCAGCAAGATGTAGACGCGCACGCACCTAGTTTGTCATGCCGCTGCTCCATCTTCAGCCAGTCCTCATCTACAAGCGATCCACTACGCACCGCTCATTGACTGACTCCAGCTTTGAAGACGGGCCATTCTCCGCTTTTGGTGCGGACGAACTTCGGATTTCAAGAAGGGCCAACTTAGGATTCTGCGCCTGCTCATCTATGCTGAACACGTGAAACCTTATCGCCTGCGGGTCATCGACTCAGAGCTAGCCGAGCTTAGGGAAGTGCTGGGGGCTATCCTCATCGAAGGCCCCAAGGCAGTCGGCAAAACCGCATCCGCGACTCAAGCCGCCAAGACCGTCTTCCGCATGGACCTAGATCGCAATGCTCGCGCCCTATTGGATGTGAATCCAACACAACTCTTCAACAGTCCAACGCCGATTCTCTTCGATGAGTGGCAGGAGACGCCCGACCTCTGGGATCAGGTGCGACATGCTGTGGACGATCACGCAGGCAAGGGGCTATACCTGCTGACAGGCTCCTCTCGCCCCCGAGACAACGCTCGGATGCATTCCGGGGCGGGTCGAATCGGTCGGTTGAGAATGCGCCCGATGTCTCTATTTGAATCCGGTCACTCTTCAGGCGAGGTGAGTCTCGCAGCCCTTCTTTCCGGCAAGCCGATCGCTGGAGGCGCGCCAGCAACGACAACGATTCCTGAACTCATCGAGCGCATCGTGATCGGCGGGTGGCCGGAAACAATTGAGCTACCCGAGAATCGTGCCCGCATCTGGCTTGCTGCCTACCTGCGCAACGCTGCGGAAATTGATGTGCCAGCGCTCGGCACCCGACGCAACCCGACATATATCATGCGGTTGCTGGCATCACTTGGTCGCGTTGTTGGTGGCACGATAAACCACTCAACCACGGCCGTAGAGGTCGGTGGGGCCAGTGGCCCAATCGATGATCGAACTCTCACAAAGTACCTCGCCGCGCTTGATCGGCTAATGCTTACCGAGCCGCTGCCGGCTTGGCAGCCACACATGCGCTCTCGAACCAGGCTGCGAACAAAACCTGTCCATCACTTCGTAGATCCATCCATCGGAACTGCGGCGCTGGGGGTCAGTAGCGCAGACCTACTGCGCGATCTGGGGGCGGCTGGGCTTCACTTCGAATCGTTGATTCTCCGTGATCTTCGCGTCTACGGGCAGGCTCTTGGTGCGACATTGTCATCCTGGCGCGATAGCCGACACGGCTCTGAGGTCGATGCAATTCTTGAACTGCCTGATGGCCGCTGGGCGGGATTTGAGTTCAAGCTCGGTGAGACGCAGGCTGACACGGCGGCAGACTCGCTGCTTCGCATGGCCAGCAAGATCGACACCGACACGCACGGCCCTCCCGCCGCCCTCATCATCGTGACTGGCGGACGTTTCTCCTACCGACGACCTGATGGCGTGACGGTGGTGCCCATCACGAGCCTTGGCCCTTAGCTTTCTTTCGAGCGATCGCCATTCGGGGGCGACCGGTGAGATCGTCGCCGGTGGTGGCCGGGGCGAAGACGCCGGTCGCGTCAACCAGCGCGCGAACCGTTTCGGCCTGCACTTCGGCGTGTTCCATCACAAATAGCCCACCGGGTTTGAGTAGGCGTACGGCGGTGGCGAGTACCGCGTGCGGCACGGCTAGCCCGTCTAATCCCCCGCCATATAACGCCAGGTCCGGGTCGTGGTCGCGAACCTCAGGGTCTATGGGTACTGCATCCGGCGGAATGTATGGCGGGTTCGATACCACGATGTCAACGAGACCAGCCAAATCAGCCAGCAGCCCCAGATCGCGAACATCGCCCTGTTCGATGCGCATGGTCAGTGACCCAACGGCCCCGTTGTTGTGAGCGGTCAGCGCAACCGCCGCCGGGGAGGCGTCTACCGCGACTACCCGCGATTCTGGCACTTCGGTGTCAACGGACAGCGCGATTCCGCCAGCCCCGCAACACAGGTCTACAACCAGCGGCTCGCGCCCCTCGGCCGCCAGGCGAATCGCCTCATCGATAGCGGCCTGCGCGACCAGCTCGCTTTCGGGGCGGGGCACGAATACGCCCGGCTCAACACGCAAGGTCAGATAGCGAAACACCGTATAGCCAACGATGTGTTGCAGCGGCTCTCGGAGCCGACGCCGATCTACCAGGCCCGCGAACGTCTCGATGAATCCCTCGGGCACAAGCGGGGACATCACCAAATCGAGGCGAGGCAAACCGAGCGCATAGGCGGCCAGCTCCAGCGCATCATGCCGCGGGGAGCCAACCCCGGCTTCGGCAAGCACCCGAGCGGCGGAGTCAACCAGCTCGCGCATTGTGGGCACGCTTGTGACCGTCACGTCCCTACCCTCCCGTCGAAGCTAACCGGGCAGCCTCGTCGGCTTCGATGGCCGAGACAATTACCGCATCTAGGTCGCCTTCTAGCACCGCGGCCAGGTTGTATGCCTTAAAGCCCGTGCGGTGATCGGCGATGCGGTTTTCGGGGAAGTTGTAGGTGCGGATGCGCTCGGAGCGGTCAAGGGTGCGAATCTGCGAGCGGCGCAGATCGGCGGCCTCGGCGGCGGCGGCCTCCTGCTGGGCCGCGAGCAGCCGCGCCCTAAGCACCCGCATCGCCTGCTCGCGGTTCTGCAACTGCGACTTCTCGTTTTGCATCGAAACCACGATGCCTGTTGGCTTGTGCGTGATCCGTACCGCCGAGTCGGTGGTGTTCACCGATTGCCCGCCCGGCCCAGAGGAGCGGTAGACGTCGATTTTCAGGTCGTTCGGGTCGATCTCGACCTCTCCCGGATCGTCCACCTCAGGGAACACGAGTACGCCCGCCGCTGATGTGTGAATACGGCCCTGTGTTTCCGTGACCGGCACCCGCTGTACCCGGTGAACGCCACCCTCATACTTCAGGTGCGCCCATACGCCGTCTGCCGGATCGTCTATCGCCTTCGCCTTGATCGCCACCTGGGCGTCCTTTATGCCGCCCAGATCCGTCTCGGTGGATTCGAGTACCTGCGCCGACCAACCCTTACGTTCGGCGTAGCGCAGGTACATGCGCATCAGGTCGCCCGCGAACAGCGCAGATTCCTCCCCGCCCGCGCCCGCCTTAATCTCCATAATCACATCGCGACCATCATCTGGGTCGCGCGGGATGAGTACCTGTCGCAAGGTTTCGGCGGCCTCGGCTGCACTCGCTTGCAGCGCAGGAAGCTCGGCGGCGAACTCGGCATCCAGTTCGGCCATCTCGGCGGCGGCGGCGGCGTCATCGCGAGCGGCCTCCCAGGCGCGGTAGGCGGCCACAACCTGCCTAAGTTCGGCATACCGACGCCCCAGGCGCCGGGCGCGGCCCGCATCAGCGTGCACTGCGGGGTCGGCCAGAGCGCGCTCGATCTCGGCGTGTTCGTCAAGCAGCGGTCGGGCTGCACCAAAGGGATCGCTGGTCATGATGCCTCGAATCACGTCCTCCTGCGCGCAGTCGCAGGAGCTAGGCGGAAGTCTAGGTTCTGCGACTCACTGCGTTCGCGCAGAATGACGGGTGGGTAGATACGAACGCGCCGACAGTTCGACGAGTCTTTCACACTGCCCCTGGAGAGGTTGTGGCGACTCAGCCGAACCGTCGGCGTGTCAGGGGTGCTACTTCTTGCCGTCCTTCTTGGCGTAACGCGCCTGGAAGCGGGCCACGCGACCACCGGTGTCGAGAATCTTCTGCTTGCCCGTGTAGAACGGGTGGCAGGCGCTGCAAACCTCTACGCCAACGGTGCCCTTCTTCTCGGTACTCCGAGTGATGAAGGTGTTGCCGCAGGTGCAGGTGAACTGCGTGGGGACGTAATCGGGGTGGATACCGGGCTTCATAATGCTCCTTGGGTAACGGATGCTGGGTCGCCCCGCCGAATCGCGGGCCGTGAACCAGCAAGCCAACGGGCCATTGTGCCAGAAATGAATGCTTCCGCACAACCGCCAATGCTGCCAATCGTGAGATCGTCATTTTGGGGCGAAATCGTCGGTTTCCGCATGCGCAAATCGACGATCTCAGCTCAATTTGACGATCTCGCTCGGCTTTGTAGCGTCGAACGGTAGGTGGCTTCTACCTGTTCGCCGATGATATGCACGTCGAAACGTTGGGCTGCCTTACGTTGAGCGGCGACGATTGTCGCCCGGACGGCGGAATCGCTCAGGTCGGTGAGGCTGTGGCGAAGTGCCGTCGTGAAGGTTGCCGTGTCGGCGGGGTTTACCAGTTGGGGTTCTAGGCCGCGCATTACTGTGCGGTAGCCGGGATTGTCTCCGGCGAGTACCACGCCGTTGGCGGCGGCCAGCGCCTCAACCACGGAGATGCCGAAACTCTCCCCGCCCGTGGAGGGCAGAGCGATCACGTCGGCGCCTTGGAGCAGCTCGGCCTTGTCCTCTTCGGCGATGAAGCCAGGGAAGGAGAGGCGGTCGGCGATGCCAAGCCGTTCCCCCAGGGCTTGCAGATCGCTTAGCAACGGTCCATGACCGGCGATGCTCGCTCGCCACGCAAGCTTCGGCGTTTCCTCATGCAAGCGACCAAGCGCCGCAACGAGTTCACGCGGCCCCTTGCGGGCGACGAGGCGACCGAGGAAGACGATGTGGGGAATCCCTGCCGCGTCGTTCTGCGTGGCGCGAGCGCCAGCGAGCGCGGTCGCAGAATCTAGGCCCGACTCTGGATCCTGCGACTCTCTGCGTTCGCGCAGGATGACGTGGTCGGTAGCGGGAACGAACTGAGCGGTATCTACCGGGTTGCCAACCACCTTCGTATCGATGCCGAAGGCCGAGCGGGCGAAATCCTGTGCAGCCTCGCTGACGGCCAAGAAGTTGTTGAAGAGGAGCAGGCGGCGACGCTCGATCAGCCCAAGTGCCCTAGCCCCGATGGCGACAAGCCGCGACTGGGGGTAAATGTGGAAGGTGCCTACGATGGCGGTTCGGCCCTGCCCGCGCCGCCGCTGCGACCTCACGCCAGCGGCGGCCTGGACTACTCGCCCGGCCAGCAGCGGCGAGTAGGGCATCTGCACATGCAGCACGTCCAGGTCCAGTTCCGCGATCAGCGCATGCGCCGCCTTCTTCGAGACCGGGCGAGGCGTGCCGAGCGTGTTGCCGTTGAATTTCACCTTCACCGTGCGGCTGATGACGTGCAAGTTGAGCAGGTCGGTGCGCTCGGTGGACGCGGTGATGTAGTGGACGGTGTGACCACGCTCGGCGAGCCAGGCGCCGAGCGTGAGTACGTACTGCTGCACCCCGTCGGGGCGGTCCAGCGAGTCGTCAATGAGCAGGCCGATGGTTAGGGGGCGGGTGGTTTCGACAGGCTCAACCACCGAAAGCGGGTCAACCATTGAAGCTAGATGGTCTCGCCGGCCAATTCGTCGCTGAGACTGCTCGGGGTGGTCTTTTGGACGTGAAGCAGGAACTCGACGTTCGTCTTGGTCTTCTTGAGCTGACCGAGCAGCAGGTCGGCGCCCGCCTGCGAGTCCAACCCGCCAAAGAGGCGACGCAGCTTGTAGATGATCTGTAGCTCGTCGCGCGAAAGCAAAATCTCCTCGCGACGCGTGCCTGAGGCGTTGACGTCGATGGCCGGGAAGATGCGCTTTTCGGCCAGCTGACGTGAGAGGCGCAGCTCCATGTTGCCGGTGCCCTTGAACTCCTCGAAGATAACCTCATCCATCTTGGAGCCGGTTTCGATGAGCGCGGTGGCCAAAATGGTCAGCGAGCCGCCGTTTTCGATGTTTCGGGCGGCACCGAAGAACTTCTTCGGCGGGTACAGCGCCGCGGCGTCCACACCACCGGAGAGGATGCGACCCGATGCCGGGGCGGCTAGGTTGTAGGCCCGACCCAGGCGGGTGATACCGTCGAGCAGCACCACCACATCGCGGCCCAGTTCCACCAGGCGGCGAGCACGCTCGATGGCGAGTTCGGCAACGATGGCGTGGTCGGAGGCCGGGCGGTCGAAGGTGGAGGAAATGACCTCACCCTTGACTGAGCGCTCGAAGTCGGTGACCTCTTCAGGTCGCTCGTCTACGAGTACCACCATCAGGTGTACCTCGGGGTTGTTCGTGGCGATTGCGTTGGCAATCTGCTGCATGATGATCGTCTTAC
>WQZL01000073.1 GCA_009780755.1 Promicromonosporaceae bacterium
ACCAGACACCCCACTCCTACCCCTTGAAGAACCCTGGCTAGCCCAAACCCTGTCGGGCCAGCCTCATAAACCACCTTGACTTCACCAGGCAACCCAGCAACCCAGTCCAACACCTGCCTATACTCATCTTCTGGGGCAAGACGAGCAGAATGAACCACACCATGGACATCAATAGCAGACGCTGCGATCGACCTGGCATGCACATCCAAACCAACACTTGTAAACTCCATACCCACAGGGGCCTCCTTACTACGAATGCGGAAAGGCCAGGCAAGACCACCAGGCAACCCACGAACTTTCGCAGGGAGGCCCCCACCCACGCCACCCAAGACACCAACGCCCCAGACAACCCATATCGTCTGCGCGAGCATAGTCGCAGAACCCAGAGGCAACTGTTATCTCTAGGTTCTGCGACTACGCGCAGAATGACGTTTGCTATCTCGCCACTGATCTGAAAGGTGCTTGCTTGTGGACTCCTTTGACCTGTCGCCCGAGGTCAGGAAGCAAATCAGCAACTACCATGCTGCCGCCGTTGTGATTGGGGTGGTCGGTGTTATCGCTGGTATCGCTTGCTTTGTTTGGTCGATGCACCTAGCTGACGACGGTAATGAGGGTTTCATACTGCCGCTGATCTTAGGCTTCGGCATTGCGGTCGGAGCGGTTGCGCTTGGTGTGTACCTGTGGCAGAAGGGCACGGTGCTGTTCAAGGATCACGCAATTCGCGGCGTGATCGAAGAGCAGTTCCCCGGCTGCACCTACTTGCCCAAGGGGCACATCAATGAAGCTGCGGTGGCTCGCACGGGAATGTTCCCGCGGTGGACCACCATCAAGGGCAGCGATTTGACCCGCGGGGAATACAACGGATGGAAGTTCGCCTTCTCAAACCTGAAACTGACGTACCAGGTTGGATCGGGCAAGAGTCGCCGCACCGTCACCGAGTTCGAAGGCATCTGGATTGCGTACCAAATGGATCGGACCATCGACGGCTCGGTGGCGGTGATCGAGAAGATGGGTAGCCGTTCTAGGCATCGCAAGAACCGGGTCGAGACCGACAACGCGGCCTTCAATGCGAAGTTCCATGTGATCTCCCAAACCCCCAAGACCGTCTTCTACGTGCTGACGCCGCAGTTTATGGAGGACATCAACCGGCTTGACTACTACGCCAGGGCGCACACAAACCTCTTCTTCGGTGGCAATGCCGTTCACTTGGCCTTAAACATTGACCGGCAAAAGTTCACGTCCACTACCAGCCGGTCTGAAGTTCTGCAACAGATCGCCTACATCAAGAAGATGCTCAACCTCATCGTGGCCGACGCCTATCTGTTCGGCCGGGAGGAACCAGCCTCTGCCGATCCGTTCACCACCGCATAAAGGAACCTTATGAATCCCGCACTCATCATCGCCATCGTGGCCGTTGTGATCCTGGTTGGCATCGCCATCTGGTGGATCGCCACCGATAACCGCTTCCGTCGCCTGCGCATCAAGGTGGACGAGGGACGTTCCACCATCGAGGTCGCGCTGCAAAACCGTTGCGACAAGCTGACCGCGCTGCTCGACATCGTTAAGGGCTTCGCCGCCCACGAGGTCAAGGTGCTTGGCGATGTGGTGCGCGCCCGTCGGGGAGCCAACATAACCGAGCTGGAGGATGTACACCAGAGGTCGATCGCCCAGGCCACGGGGCTGCTCGCCGTCGCCGAGCAATACCCGCAGCTACGCTCGGTCGAGGCGTTCCAGCAGCTACAAAATGGCGTGATGGAGGCCGAGCGCAGTATCCAGGCCGCCCGCCGCCTGTACAACTCGAACGTCACCCAGTTCAACACGGCCATCGAGATGTTCCCCCCACGCATCGTCGCTACCCGCAAGGGCCTAACCCCGTTTGAGTTCTTCGAGGCCACCTCCCCCGCCTACCGCGAACCCGTCAAGATGACGTTCTAACTTGCCGCGACTTGGTAGGGGAACGCGCTCCTTCTATGTACACGACTGACCTCCTAACACCCGAAAGGTGGCGTTCCGCGTGAACTCGTTTTACCTGCCACCTAAGGTCAGGAGGCGTGTATACAGCACACGCGCTCTTGCCGCGGTGCTGCTGAAGCATCACACGGTTCGTGCCGTGCTTGAAGAACAATTCCCTGGATGTGTGTACCGGCCGGAACACCACATCCATGACGAGGCGGTTGTGAAGACGGGCTTGTTTTCCTGGTGGACAAGCATTGACGGCAGCGACCTGACTAGCGGTGAATATCGGGGGCGTCAGTTCGCGTTTTCCAACCTACGCCTGCGCAGGCCACAGCCATCGTGCAGCTCCGCGAGCAGCAGGAAGTTGTCAAGGGAGCCGAGGAAGCGTTAGCTGCCGCGCGCCGATGGCGTTATGCCTCGATGGCAGTCCAATCTGCCCGTGACCGCGAGCGCCCGCGCGGCGTGAGTGCTGCGGCAGCGTGACGTAAAGGCAGGCTTGACAAGCGCTGCCTGTAAAGGTAGTCTTTACGCATGGAGATCGGGGAGTCGGCCCGCAAGCACGGTATCGATGACGCTGACATCCTGCACGCCTGGGCTAACGCTCTGCGCCTGATTGAGCTGGAGTACGACGGCGAAGAGCGAGTCTTGGTCATTGGCGCCGACTGCCACGGCAACCTGCTAGAGCTTGTTGCCGTTCCTGCCGAAACGCCCACAAGGATCATCCACGCCGACAGGCTCCGCCCCAAGTTCTACGACTTTCTGAGGTGATGACATGACAATCGAAGCAATCCGCCCGGTCGCGACCGCCCTCGAGCGGGACAGTGACACGCTTACGGGCCTGCACACCGTCTCGACGGAGACCCACACTGCGCGGGACGCTACCCACTTCCGGCGCATCATCGCTGCGCGTCAGGCGTGCGCCGACGCTGACGCCGGGCTGCGGG
Source organism: Promicromonosporaceae bacterium (assembly GCA_009780755.1). Lineage (GTDB taxonomy): Bacteria > Actinomycetota > Actinomycetes > Actinomycetales > Cellulomonadaceae > Xylanimonas. Next base: position 2,901 of record WQZL01000073.1, read on the forward strand.
CGGCCGTTGAATCCGCTCGCGAAGCCGGAGACTCCTGGACCATCATTGGGGCCGCGCTCGACACCACTCGACAGGCTGCCTTCCAGCGATTCGGACAAGCGAGGGCCGCCGGGTAAGAGAATGTCGTAAATTGTGCGGTACAGCCCCGGATGCCCCCGCCACGGCGGAGGCATCGGAATCTCAGGGCGCTTGGCCCTCTTCGCTCTCATCCGCTCCTGCGGTGAGTACCCGGGCGCTCAGCCAGCAGAGGGGTACTCACCCCTACCCACTTGACAAAACACAACCCATATCGGAATGACGGGGGGTCTTCGTAGATGAGTCATCCTCACTATGGACGGGCGTGTCGTTGCGGGGTGGGACAATGCTCTTTATGCCTGTTGCTGCCCCCCTGGTGCTTGGGATTGAGACGAGTTGCGATGAGACTGGGGTCGCGCTGGTGCGTGGCAACACGCTGATTGCCGAGACTGTGGCCTCGTCGATGGATGAGCATTCTCGCTACGGTGGCATAATCCCGGAGATTGCCAGCCGCGCCCACCTAGAGGCAATGGTGCCCACCGTTCAGTCGTGCATGGCCGAGGCGGGCCTTAACTTGGGTGCGGTAGACGCCATCGCCGTCACCGCGGGGCCGGGCCTGGTTGGTTCGCTGAATGTCGGCGCCGCCGCGGCGAAGGCTCTAGCCCTCGCGCTGGGCCGCCCCCTGTATGGCGTGAACCATGTGATCGGCCACGCCGCCGTAGATCAGCTAGTGCATGGGGACTTTCCGGAAAGAGTGATGGCCCTCATCGTCTCCGGGGGACATTCATCCCTGCTGCTGGTCGATGACATCGCCACCGATGTCACCGAGCTTGGCTGCACGCTCGACGACGCGGCGGGGGAGGCATTCGACAAGGTGGGGCGCCTGCTCAACCTGCCGTATCCAGGCGGCCCGCACATTGACCGCCTAGCTCGCGAGGGCAACCCAAAGGCGATCCGGTTCCCGCGCGGCCTGACCGCAGCCAAATTTCAAGAACAACATGCCTACGATTTCTCGTTCTCCGGACTAAAGACGGCCGTAGCCCGCTGGGTGGAGGGCGAACGAGACGCAGGCCACCCCCTCAACTTGCCCGATATTGCGGCATCCTTCGCGGAGGCCGTAGTGGATGTGCTGACGGCCAAGACCATCGCCGCCTGTCGGCGACACGAAGTGGATACGCTCGTGATCGGCGGCGGGTTCAGCGCCAATACCCAGCTGCGGGAGATGGCCGAGCGGCGCTGCGCCGAGGCCGGGATCGCGCTGCGCATCCCACCCATCCGCTACTGCACCGACAATGGCGCCATGATCGCCGCCCTCGGCTCGGCCGTGGCCCGCGCCAATGTCGCCCCATCCCCCCTGGATTTTGGCGTCGATTCCTCCCTGCCCCTAACCACCATCAGCCTGCAACCACAAGCTTGACCGGGTGTTTTTGTTGTTGTGTTGCTCTCTGAGCGGTAAATGGCGCGAAAATGGGCGATAGCCGGGATAATCGCTTGCGTGAACAAGCTTAAAGTCGGTGGCCAGTCGGTCACGGTTGGCGGCAAGAAGATTCGTGTTGGCCGAGCATGGTACGACTCGCCCTGGAAAATCGCGGGCGCGGCCTTCTCCATCGTGCTAGGTGTCCTCTTCGCGGCCATCACCGTGCTGATGTTCGTGGTGCCCGCCGTGATGGGCGGCGCTTCCCTGACCGTCCTGACCGGCTCGATGCGCCCCAGCATTCACGAAGGCGACGTGATCGTGGTGCGTGGCATCGCCCAGGAGGACGTCTGCCGGGAAATAGGCGTCGGCCATGTCATCACGTTCTTCCCCGAGCCGGGTCGCCCCGACCTGATAACGCACCGCGTTGTCTCCAAGTCGGCCGGTGCGTTCCCAGACGGCACCACCTGCCGCTTTATCACGCGAGGTGATGACAACACGGCCGATGACCCGCCGGTCTCCCCGGCGCAGGTGCGCGGTGTGTTGATGTACACGATCCCCCGACTGGGCCACGCCCGTGATTGGGTGGGGAATCAGCCGCAGACCATTGTGATCGCCGCCGTTGTCATCATCTTGACCTATGTGATCTGGACCTGGCTGCGGCCTGCGAAAAAGACCGCCCGGGTACTCACCGGGGCCGAGGCGGCCGCGATGGGCGTCACGGCGGGCGCGGCGCCTTCCGGTCAAGATGCCATTCAGCAAGGATTGAGTACCCAAGGTCTGCCCAGTAGCGTCATGGCCGTGTCGGGAGGTGGCTTGCCGATGGGCACCGTCTCGGCGACCTCCGACCCGGCGGTGTTGGCCATGCAGACCGAACTCCTGCGGCGTGAACTGGCCATCCGCGAGCGGGAGCTGGCCATCCGCGAGGTCGAGCTAGGCATGGACCCGGCACCGGCCTACCAGCCCCCCACACCGGAACCCGAGCCGGAGCCGAAGCTTGATCCGCTTTCGGCCGCGCTTATGCAGGCTGGTATCCACCCGTATACGGGCCAACCGATCCCCAAGATCACCAATCCCGGTAGCCTGCCGGTTGAACCCGCCCCGGCCGAGCCGCCTGCCGCCTCCCCGTGGAGCCAGGTGTTCCCGGCCGAGGAGAGCCTCACACCTCCACCCGTGATTCCGCCAGCGCCACAGCCTCGCTCCCGGCGCGACATCCACCACGGCTAAGGGATAGCGCACGGGGCGCTCCATCGACGAACAACGTTGGCTCGTTTTGCGCCACGGGCCAGACGGGCGAATCAAACCGCGCCCGAGCCGCGCCATCGACGAGCATCAGCCGCCACGGCGAGGGGCAAAACAGGCCAGGTGACGAAAATTACATTACTCAGAGGGCGTCGAGCGCCGCACGGCCAGAATCTTGCGCCCCACAACAGGCCAGGTGAAAGCGGGTGGACGGCGCGCAATGCTCGTAAGCGCGGTTTTCAAACACTCAGATCGTTCGTTCAAACTACTCAGTTGGCCTGAAGTGACTGAGGGTGTGCGCGTTTTGACGGGAAGAGTGGACGCTGACCCGAGGAGGAAACTCGATGACAATCGCCGCTCCCACGACGCGTCCCGCGTCTCGTCGCACTGCCACCGCTACCATTCCACGCCAGCCCCGACTACTAGGCAGCCCCTTCGAGCCAGAGACCGGTGCCTCGGTCAGTGTGCGTGAATGGAAGGGTGAGGAGGATCTTGCCTCCTTCAACGGGGTGGTTGCCACCACCGCTCGCCCCGAAAACTTCCACCTGCAAACTCGCACGGCTCGCTTCGGCACCTTCACCATCAGCTACATAGTGCACGGTCCGTTGCGTTTCGAGGCGGACTGCTCGAACTACGGTCGCGATGAGAAGACGCTGCGCATGCTCGTGGTACTCGATGGTGAGGTGGTGCTTCGTACGGGGGATGCCCTACACGGAGAACACGCCACGTTGCGCCGCCGTGATGGCGCGCTGATTCTCGGCTGGATGCCGGTCAGTTACACCGCCTCAGCCGCCGCTCGCGTGGTGGCCGTGGATGTGCCGCTGGCGAACGAGAGCCTCGTCGGCCTGCCGGAGACCGCCCCCTTCGTGGTGGGTGGCTCGGAGACGGCCCTGCTATCCGCCCTCGCCGCGTTCGCCCTCGACCTGTTGCGACAGGATGTGGAGAGCCTTACCCCGGCCGTGCGCGCCCAAGTGACCGACTCGTTGGAATCGCTGTTCTCCGGCACCGTCTCGACGCTGGCCGTGCCATCGGGCGGCGACTGGAGCCGCCGAAGCCAGCGGATGCACGTGGTCCGCTATATCTCCACGCACTACGCCGACCCGCACCTCGGCCCGGCCACGCTGGCCACCCAGCTCGGCATGTCCAAGCGGTCGCTACAGCGACTCTTCGAGGGGGAGAAGCTTTCGGTCTCCCAACTAGTGCAGGCCAAGCGCGTCGATCAGGTGCTGCTACGCCTGAAGGATCCGCGCTACGCGGGCACCTCGCTCGACGAGCTGGCCGTACTCACCGGCTTTGGCTCCGCCCTGGCGCTACGCCGGGCCGTGCAGGCTTCTACCGGCCGCACCCCGTCGGCGCTACGCCAAGAAGCCCTCTCCGGCTGGACTCTCGGCTAGGCGGCGAACCGCGGCGACGGCACGGGCGACAGCGGCGATAACCACGCCTACATCAAGGGGAGCGTCGAACGTGAGCCTCATTGACGTCTGAGCCACCTCCGGCGACAGGCCAAGGGCAAGCAACACGGGGGAGGGGTCTTCGCGGCCTGCCGCGCAGGCAGACCCGGCGGAGGCAATCACACCCAGCCGTTCCAACTCCCGCAGCACCGCCTCCCCGTTGGCGCCCGGAAAACAGAACGAAGCGTGACCCGGGTGACGCTCCAAGAGGGCATGGCGTGGATCAGGGCCGGTGAGGATAGCGCCCGGCACCTGGGATAACACCCCGGAGATGAGCGCGTCACGGCAGGCGGTCAACGCGGCGACGCCAGTGTTCGGATCGTTCCGGCGGGCGGCCAGCTTGGCCGCGGCCACGCCTAGCCCAACCGCGCCCGCCACATTCTGCGTGCCGGGGCGTCGCCCGCGCTCCTGACTTCCCCCGGCAAGTGGCGGCTCGAATGGGGCGGTTGCCTTCATCACCAAGGCGCCGATGCCCTTCGGGGCGCCGATCTTGTGCCCGCTGATGCTAAGCGCGTCCACCCCCAATTTGGTGAGGGAAATCGGTATTCCGCAGGCGCCCTGAACGGCGTCCGTGTGGAACAAGGCTCCCTCCTCGCGGGCGAGGCTAGATAGCCGCTCCACATCCTGCATCGCGCCGATCTCGTTATTCGCGTAGTGAATCGACACGAGGGCCGTATCCGCCCGCAGCGCCGCCGACAAGGCAGCTACGGTTACCTGGCCATCGGGCGTCACGTCCAGCACCGTTACCTCAAAACCATGCCAGCGTTGCAGGTGGTCCGTGGCAGCAAAGACGGAGGGATGCTCGGTGGCGGAGGTGATGATGTGTCGCCCGCGCCGATGGCTGGTCACGGCACCAAGGGCCAAGCCAACGATGCCAAGCGTGTTGGCCTCCGTGCCGCTGGAGGTGAAAACTACCTCGCCCGGTCGCGCACCAAACGCCGCCGCCACTTGCTCGCGGGCCGCGGCTAGCGCGTCGGCGGCCCGCTCGCCTAGCTCATGTGCGGATGATGGGTTGCCGAACTCGGCAGTCAGATACGGCCACATGGCCGCTAGCACCTCGCGGTGCACGGGCGTAGTGGCGGCGGCATCGGCATAAATCATGAGTGCTGCTCCAACCGGTAATTGAGCCTGCTCCGGGCTACGTTGAAAGGGGCCGCTCGAAAACGCCGACGTCTAGGCCGAGGTCAAGGGAACGGACGCCGTGGGTAAGCGCACCCACCGAGATCAGGTCTACGCCGGTGGCGGCCACATCGGCCACGGTATCTAGCGTGATGCCTCCCGACGCCTCAACCAGCGCTCGCCCGGCCACCAGAGCCACCCCGGCGTGTAGGTCGGCGAGCGTGAAGTTGTCCAGCATGATCGTCTCCACCCCGGCGGCCACAACCTCCGCAATCTGGTCAAGGCGATCCACCTCCACCTCGATGGTGGCCGTGTGCGGCAGCCGGGCGCGGGCGGCGCGAATCGCCTCGCCTATCGTGATGCCGCGCGCGGCGAGTACGGCCAGGTGGTTGTCCTTCGCCATCACCGCATCCGAGAGGCTGAAACGGTGGTTGTGCCCGCCCCCGTGTCGCACTGCCGCCTTTTCCAGCCTGCGTAGGCCGGGCGTCGTTTTGCGGGTATCGACGATGCGTGGCGCCTTTGCTCCGGTGGCGGTCGCTCCAGCCTCGGCGGCGGCCACATACTGGGCCGTCAGCGTGGCGATGCCGCTGAGACGCTGTACCAGGTTGAGCGCCACCCGCTCGGCGCGCAGCACGGTGCGGGCATTGCCTTTGATGGTCGCCAGCACGTCGCCGGAGGCGAAACGGTCACCATCGGCGGCGCGAGCCTCGATGTGTGTGCCGTCGCTGATTCGTAGGTGTTGTTCCCGCTCGGCGCTAGCCAGCTCGAAGGTTCGGGCGAATGCTTCGATGCCGCTAAGCACACCCGATTCGCGGGCCACCAACGCGACCGACGCCTGGGCATTCTTGGGCACGAACGCCTCGGAGGTCAGATCGCCCCACGGCGCATCCTCGGCCAACGCGCGCAGTATTACGTCATCCATTGACCACATCCTACTTTCGTTGCCTGCCGGTGTTTCGGGGATGGGAGTTTACAGGGTGCCCTTGAAGTGGTTGTGGCCCAGGGTGAGGGGGGTAGATGTTGTGCGTCGCCACGCCACCGAGTGGGCCTGAGCTGGGTCGGTGTCCCAGAAGTCGCGACGGGTGTGGGCGCCGCGCGATTCGGTGCGGGCGGCTGCCGCGATGATAGTGGCCTGGGCCAGATCGAGCAGGTTGCGATCCTCCATCGCGGCCACGGTGCCCCCGGCAGGCAGCGGCTCGGTCGCCGCCTGCCACTGCGCCACTAAGGCTGCGGCCTGGGCCAATCCAGCCGCGTCACGTTCCAGATTGACGTGTTCCCACATCAGATTTTGCAGGGCGACACGGGAGAACGACACATCCTCGGCAGCCACATCGGTTGCCGCCTCCGACATGGGGAGAGGGCGCGCCTCGGGCCGTTCCGGCCAGTTAGCCTCATCACTCAGGGCGTCGGCGGCCCGCCAGGCGAAGACCAGCGACTCCAGCAGCGAGTTTGAGGCCAGCCGGTTCGCCCCATGCGCCCCGGTACTCGCGGCCTCACCGATGGCCCACAATCCGCGCAGCGAGGCGCGACCAGACAAATCGGTGGCAATACCGCCCATCCAGTAGTGCGCGGCAGGCGTGACCGGCACCGGCTCGGCGGCCCAATCCAGGCCGCTAGCGGCAATGCGGGCGGTGATGGCCGGGAAGCGCGCCTCCAGCCGCTTACGCCCAAGCCCGGTGGCGTCGAGTAGCACCGGTCGCCCGCCCTGCCCCAGCATGGCGGCGCGGATGCCGCGAGCCACCACGTCACGGGGGGCAAGCTCGCCATCCGGGTGCAGGTCGAGCATGAACCGGCGACCGGCCTCATCGATCAATACGGCGCCCTCGCCGCGCACCGCCTCAGAGATGAGCGGCGTACCCCGAGTGGCTAACGCGGTTGGATGGAACTGGTAAAACTCCAAATCGGCAACCGCCGCCCCGGCCCGCAGCGCCACCGCCACCCCATCACCGGTGGTGACCGGCGGGTTGGTGGTAAATGGGAACAGGTGCCCGGCGCCACCCGTGGCGATAACCACCGCGTCGGCCGCAATCGCCAGCTGCTCGCCAGCTGGGCCAGCGGCCATAACCCCGGTGACCTGCGGCAGCCCGGCTAGGCCCGGCTCGACCACCAGGTCAAGCAGCATCGTCTGCTCGTGTACCTCCACGGGCGCGGCCCGTAGCGCCCGCAGCAGCGCGTACTCGATGGCGACCCCCGACTGGTCACCGCCGCCATGCAGAATCCGGGCCACCGAGTGCGCCGCCTCGTGTCCGCGGGCCAGCGGGGAGTCCGGCCCGGCCTCGTGGTCTAGCTTGACGCCAAGGCGCAGCAGGTCGGCGATCCGGGCTGGCCCCTCGCCACATAGCACGCGCACGGCCGCCTCGTTGCACATCCCGGCACCGGCTGCGAGAGTGTCCGCGATGTGCAGTTCCACATCGTCATCGGGAAAGATTGCCGCCGCAATACCGCCCTGCGCATACCGGGTGGCCGACTCGGACACGTCGGCCTTGGTAATCAGGATCACCTCGTGGTGGCGCCTGGCGCGCACCGCCGCGATGACCCCCGCCATCCCGGAACCGACCACGACAACGCGCATCAGGCAACCACCGGCTTCGCGGCCAGCATCCGCTCCAGGGCGACGCGGGCCTCAACAGCGATGTCTGGGGGAACCTCGATCCGATTTACCACCCGCCCGGCAACCAATTCCTCTAGC
>WQZL01000074.1 GCA_009780755.1 Promicromonosporaceae bacterium
AGTCACCGGGTTCCTTACCGAAGAACACGCCCTCGTACTCGATACCGCTATCAAATCCATCATGGGTGCCCCCGCCACAGGCGATGACCGGCTACCAACCCAACGCCGCGCCCAAGCCCTGGCTGATCTGGGAAGAATCGTGCTAGATAACGGGCAGGTAGGCACAGGAGCAAGCGTGCGCCCGCACCTGACGGTTACCATCTCCTGGAGCGAACTTCAGCAACAAATCGCTTCTGCTAACCTCGACCCGCAAACCGAACCAGAACTCTTCGATCAAGCCCAACGGCTCCTAGCCCTAAAACGAACCCCAGCATCGTTTGAAAACTCCACCGGTGTCCTACCCGATACCCTGCTCCGCCGAATCGCCTGCGATACCGAGATCGACCGCATCGTCTTTGGCCCAGACTCCCAGGTACTAAACATCGGCCGCCGGGCACGAACCATCAAAGGCCACCTCCGCAAAGCAGTAATCGCCCGCGACCAACACTGTACCTACCCCGGATGCTACGAACCACCATCCCGCTGCGAAGTCCACCACGCCATTAAACACTGGGCCAAACATGATGGGGAGACATCTGTCGATAATGCCGCCCTGCTCTGCTGGCACCACCACGATCATGTTGATGGCACTGGTATAGCAATGCGGTGGAACAACGGCTGGCAATTCACCAACCGCCACGGTTCACCCATCAACTGAAACACAAAGGGCCGTCGAACTGGCTGATTTGGCTCTGAAGCCGAGGTTGCGGGGAGAGTCACCGCCAGGTGGCGGCTAGGGCTAGGAGGGTGTTGTTGGCTGCGGGTTCACCGATGGTGACGCGCAGGCCCTCCCCAGTGAAGGGTCGCGCCAGGATTCCGGCGGCGCGGGCCTCGGCGGCGCGGGCGGCGGTGTCGGCGCCGAAGGGGAACCAAAGGAAGTTGGCCTGAGAGTCCGGCAGTTCCCAGCCCTGGGCGCGCAGTGTTGTCATCACGCGGTTGCGCTCGGCGATTAGCGCATCAACGCGGGCAACCATCTCGGCCTGAGCTTCGGGGCGCAGTGAGGCCAATGCCGCCTCTTGCGCCACGCCCGAGACCCCGAAGGGTGTGGCCACCGCGCGAATCGCGGCCGCCACCTGCGCATCGGCGGCCACCGCGTAACCAACCCGCAGTCCGGCCAGGCCGTACGCCTTGGAGAAGGTGCGCAGCAGCACGACGTTGGGATGACGGTGCAGCAGGTTGATGTGACCTTGGTTTCGACCCCGGTCATTTCGCGTTAGGCGCGAGCGGCCCGACTCAACAACCTGACGGTGCGCACCCTGCTCAACCAGCGCCCGGGCGCCACCCGCGGCGGGGTCGGTGATGAACTCCAGGTATGCCTCATCAATGACCACCAACACCTGCGGCGGCACGGCGGCCAGCAGAGCATCGAGTTCATCGCGCCGCACGGCCTGGCCGGTCGGGTTATTCGGCGTGCACACCAGCATCACCCGGGTATTCGGCGTCACCGCGGCGGCCATCGCTGGCAAGTCGAGGCGCCCCCCCGCGTTTGGCAGCAAATTAGCGCTGGTGGTTGAGTCGGTGACACCGGTCGCAGTGGTTTCGGCAGACTCAGCCATCGTTAAGGGCACCTTCACCGCTTGTCCGCCAGCGATATCCACCGCAATTGGGTACGCCTCAAATGAGCGCCAGGGCATCACCACCTCATCGCCTCGTCCGGCCTCGACAAAGGCGCTGAGGATGTGTGCCAGGATCGCCACGGAGCCATTGCCCACCACCACCTGATCGGCGTTTACCTCAACAAACTCGGCAATCGCTGCTGCCACCTCGGTTGCGTACATGTCCGGATACCGATTTACCGCCCCAGCTGCTTCGGAGATGGCCGCGGCCACTTCAGGTAGCGGCGGGTATGGATTCTCGTTCGATGAGAGTTTCCAAAGCCGCTCATCGGGCGCCGGGCGGGCACCGGGCACGTAGGGCGGGAGCGCGGAAACTGCCGGGCGAGGCAGCGGGGTGAGCAGAGGCGCGGACTCCTCTGGTAGATCGCTTGAAGACTTGGCGCGAGTTGAGGCGACATCCATCTGCCCAGCATGTCACGATTAGCCCATGAATTTCGTCCTGCGCACGCTCGTGACTGCCCTGGTGCTGTGGCTCACCTCCCTAATTCTCCCGAACCGGGTGAACATCATGGACAACGGCGAAGCCTGGGGCACCCTCCTTGCGGTGCTGCTCATCGCGTTGATCTTCAACGCAATTCACTCGGTAATCAAGCCGATAGTCAAGACGCTCACCGGCTGCCTGTACCTGCTGACCCTCGGCCTATTCTCCCTGGTGGTAAACGCGCTGATGCTTTGGCTCACCACCTGGATCACCGGCCACGATGGCTGGCTCTCCGGCACCGACTGAGGCCTAGAAGTTAACGGCGGTTTCTGGTGGTTCGTCTTGGTCGCGCTCCTCATTGCCGTGTTGCAGGCGCTGCTGGCGCCGCTGCGATTTGGCGCGCGGGTAGTTACCTCCAGTTAGGCAGGCTCCTCGTTTTCCGATCAGCGTTCGACCTTTGTCGGCTGCTCGTCTTCGTCTACTACCTCCTTCCGCCCGCGTTCCGTCGCATAAAACGTGGTTTCGGTGGTCTCACCCTGCATTAGCGTCTCGATGCGCCCGGTTACCTCGGCCACTTGCACGTTCTCCGAGACGAGCGCGGCCTCCAACGTGCGCAGATGCGTGCCAACGCCGTGGGCTGCGCTGATACTGCCGACGGCGGCTAAGTCTGCCGCCGCTGATGAAGCCGCCAGGGAGCGGGTCACGGTCACCCGATCTGGCGTCTGCGGGTTTTCCTCCCCGGCCTTGCCATCCAGGTTTGACACCAGCTCCTCGTCATTCTCCAGATGCAGCACGGGGATGCCGGGCAATATCTCGAAGGTGGCCGTCGGCGATCCGGCCGTCACCACGCCGCCCACCTGATACTTGGTCGTGAACTCCGCCGACGACGCCAGAGCCGCCGCCGTGATCCCGCCCAGACTGTGCCCAACCAGTACCACCGGCTCGTCGGGCTGCACTCCTAAGTCTGCGAGGGCCGCATCAACTGCCATCATGATCGCAGATGATTCCCCGGCGATCAGGTTGACATCGGAGAGGCCGTCGAAGACGTGATCGCTAACTAATACCGATTGCGTGCCGGGAATGAGTACCACCCAGGCCACCGTTCCATCCGCGTGGGTCACTTTTTGCACGGCCAGCGTCCCAGCGGGCACTCCTGAACCTGTTAGTCGCGGCAGGCGAGTCAACGCCTCAAAGATGGTGCCCTCCGAAGCATCATCCCAGGCTAAACCTGCGCTCCGCGGGGGAACTCGATACACGGTTGCCGTCTTCGAGTCTCGGCCCAGGCCCAGCACGCCACTGAGCGTGCGCGCAGTTCCGCTCACCGAAATATCGCCGCCGTTGAGCGGGAAGGTGACTAGCGCGAGCGTTCTACCAAGATGGCTGATGGCCTCGTCGCTCCACGGGGCAACGGTTCGAGTTAAGAGGTCACCTGCCTTGCCCGGCAGTGCGATGCCCAGCAGCAGGCAGACGGTGAGCTGCGGGGCAAATACGGTACCGATCACGCGATGCACCCACGATTCACCCTGCTCATATAGCCCAGCGGCGCGTAGCAGGCGGTCATGCAACAGGTAGCACTCATTGGCCTGGGAGCCAAGGGGGATCGCTGCATCACGGCTGCGCTTGGCCAAGGAGTACAGGGAGCGAGCGGTAATTACGGCGGCCATTGCCGGGGGTGTGATACAGGCTACGGCGGAGGTGTCGCCTGCTGCGGTGGCGCTTCCGGTGCCGGTAGTGAAGGAGGGGTGGGTCTGTGTCCAAGCCTTGCGATCCAGCGAGTCTGCCGCACGGTTTAGCTGCCAGACGGCGTGGCTCAGCCGATCTCCCGCATATCGCATTCGCCCGGCCGCATCCCAGATGGCGGCCGCGTCAACTTCCGTCGGGCTGCTTCCGCCGACGATGCGCAGGGTGTCGCGGGGGTCGCTACTCATCGGTAGTACCCCAATCGGGTCAGGTCGCCTTGGAGTGCGGCGATGGTTTCGCTGCTGGAGCGGGCGCGATCCACCGTATCGGCCACCCACCCCCGAAACGAGTTGGCCGCCGCCGATTCCCAACCCAGCGCGTGTGCCGCCCCCAGCGCGACGAGCGCCTCTTCTGCCGCTGCGCTCGCCTGTCCAAGTAGCGCCTGGGCGCTGTTCGCATCCCAGTACCCGGCCATCTGTACCACCGCCTTTCACGACAACGACGGGCGAGCCTGCGTAGTCCTGGGCTGAAACCCGCACCGCCATCTCTGCCTCCTGTGCCCTCGACGCTAGCTTCCTTCGAACCCACATCCCCGACCGATTCTGGGCGCCTGTGCATAACTCCCGCAGATGGCGCCTGTGGACAACGCAGTTCCCTTCTCCCCCGGTAAAACGGCCACCGACACAGAATCGTGTTGGTCACTCAGCACAACCTCTCGGCTTTGTGGTGAAGCCCTGACTTCTCGGCGCGATGAACTACGGCGGCATCCGCCAACTAAACATCCGGGATTGGTTGCTGAACAACCGATAGGTGGCGTGGGAGAATGGCCGCCGTGACTTTTTCTGTTGCCGCTTCCGCCCGTGTCTGTTTAGCCGAGGTTGACCCGCCGATTGCGCTGGGGCCGTTGGATGGACGGTATCGGGGGGCGGTGGCACCCCTGGTCGATCATCTGAGCGAGGCCGCGCTGAATCGGGCGCGCATCGAGGTGGAGGTCGAATGGCTGATCGCCCTGTGTAACGGCGTCGGGGAGGCACCTGGCTCCGTTGTGCCCGGCGCGCCTGCACTCAGTGATGACGAGATCGCCTATCTGCGCTCCCTGTCTGCCACCTTCGGTGCGGCCGAGATCGCCGAACTCGCCGAGATCGAGCGCGTCACCATCCACGATGTGAAGGCCGTCGAATACTTCATCAAACGGCGCCTGACCCCCGAGGTACTCACCACCGCTGGCCTGCCGTCATCACAGCTGCCTGCCGCTGCCGAGCTGGTGCACTTCGCCTGCACATCGGAAGACATAAACAACCTGGCCATCGCGTTGATGGTGCGCGGCGCCGTGCGGGAAGTGTGGCTGCCCGCCGCCACCGCCCTGGCCGACCAGATCGCGGACATGGCCCGCGAGCTAGCCGCCGTGCCGCTGCTCAGCCGCACGCATGGCCAGCCCGCCACGCCCACCACGCTCGGCAAGGAGCTGGCCGTCACCGCTCACCGCCTGCGCCGCCAGCTGCGCCGCATTGAGACCGCCGAGTATCTGGGCAAGATCAACGGTGCCACCGGCACCTTTGGCGCGCATGTCGTGGCCGTGCCGCAGGCGAACTGGCCCGCCATCTCCCGTGCCTTCGTCGAGCACCTGGGCCTGAGCTGGAACCCGCTGACCACGCAGATTGAATCGCACGACTGGCAGGCCGAAGTGTTCGCGGATGTGGCCCGCTTTGGTCGCATCCTGCACAACTTCGCCACCGACGTGTGGACGTACATCTCCTTGGGCTTCTTCACACAAATTCCCGTGGCTGGCGCGACGGGTTCCTCGACGATGCCACACAAGGTCAACCCCATCCGGTTTGAGAATGCCGAGGCAAACCTGGAGATTTCCGGGGCACTGTTCGATGTGCTGGGTGCGACGCTGGTTACCAGCCGGTTGCAGCGCGACCTCACCGACTCCTCCTCCCAGCGCAACATCGGCGTGGCGTTCGGCCATTCGCTGCTGGCGGTGGACAACGTGCGCCGCGGCCTCAAAGCGCTGCACGCCAACGCCGAGCTGATGGCCCGCGACCTCAATGAGAACTGGGAGGTGCTGGGCGAGCCAATCCAGTCGGCGATGCGCGCGGCGGCCGTGGCCGGGGTGCCTGGCATGGACAACCCCTACGAGCGCCTAAAAGACCTCACCCGCGGCCACCGAATCGACGCGACCGCCCTGCGCGAGTTTGTCGCAAGCCTTGGCTTGCCCGCCGACGCGGCCGCCCGCCTGGGAGCGCTAACCCCCGCCACCTACACCGGCCTGGCCACCCAACTGGTGGCCGACTACCTTGCCTGATCGCCTCACCTGCGTCATCCTGCGCGAGCGCCAGCGAGTCGCCGGACCCAGAGTCGACGATTACCGCTGAGGCTAGGTTCTGCGACTACGCTCCTTCGTCACTCCGCGCAGAATGACGCGGGAAAACAAGCCTCGGCAGACAACGCCTAAACCACAACATCTTGTGGTTGTTTAGAAAATCTTCCACAACACTTTGGGCGTGGCGACTAGACTTCTGTCCCAGGATGCACCACAGTTGCGTAGCGGTTTACGGCAGTTCACCCGTGACTGTCGGTGGCTACGTCTAATCTCATCCGTGTACCGATTAAGGAGCGCCCGATGACTCTACTCGACACCCCGCCCCTGACGGACGAGATGTTGGCCTCGCTGATTGACGCGGACGCCCCCGCCCCGACGGTCATTAAGCGCGATGGACGGACGGCCAAGTACACGGCCTCCCGCATCCGTGACGCCGTGCGCCCTGCCTGGCGCGTCGCCAACGGCGGCGTGGTGGATGAGGCCGATTTTGCGGCCACTATCGACATGATTGACGCCCGCGTCCGGCAGCACTACCTCGGCGGCACGGTAGAGGTGCGAGAGATCGAGTCACTGGTGGAGCAGACACTCACCGAGATGGGACACCCCACCACAGCCGAGCAGTACGCGCTGTACCGTCTGCAACGCTCGCGCCAGCGGGCCGAGGCGATGAGCGTCGAACACCATGTGGATCGGCTCACGTCGAACGAGGTGCGTAACGAGAACGCTAACAAGGATGCCCGCGTCTACCATGTGCAGCGCGACCGGATGGCTGGCTCCGTGGCAAAGGCTAAGGGCATGGCGATGCTGCCGGGCCGCGTGGCCGATGCGCACGCCAAGGCGCAAATTCACTATCACGACCTCGATTACAGCCCGTACACGCCGTTCACCAACTGTTCCCTGCCCGATTTTGAGGACATGCTGCGTAACGGGTTCACGATGGGTTCGGCCAATATCGAAACCCCCAAGTCGATCCTGACTGCCTCGTCGGTGTTGGCGCAGATCATCGTCGCGGTTTCCTCCGCGCAGTACGGCGGCATCACCGTCGAGTCCATCGACCGACTGTTGGCCCCCTACGCGGAACGCTCGTATGCCAAGCACCAAAAGGATGCGGCGCGATGGATTCCCGAAAACCAGGCGGTTGAACCGCTCGAAACCACAGCCGAGCGCCGCGAGAGCTTCGCCCGCACGCACACCGCCAAGGACATCTACGACGCCCTGCAATCGCTGCTGTTTAACCTGAACACCACCTGCTCGACACAGGGGCAGACCCCGTTCATCACGTTCGGCTTCGGCTTGGGTACGTCCTGGTTCGAACGCGAGGTGCAAAAGGCCGTGCTAGCCGTACAGCTACGTGGCCTGGGCGCCGAGGGTCGCACGCCGATCTTTCCCAAGCTGGTGTTTACCCTCCGGCGCGGCGTGAACTTAGAGCCAAGCGACCCTAACTACGACATCAAACAGCTCGCCATCGAATGCTCCACCAAGCGCATGTACCCGGACGTGATGAGCTACGACAAGATCGTGGAAATCACCGGCTCGTGGAAGACGCCGATGGGCTGCCGCTCCTTCCTACAGGGGTGGACTAATGCCCGCGGCGAATCTGAAACCATTGGCCGGATGAACCTCGGCGTGGTCACCTTGAATCTGCCGCGCATCGCGCTAGAGACCCGCGGTGACATGGAGAGCTTCTGGCGGCTGCTCGACGAACGGCTCGTGGTGATGCGCGAGGCGCTGGCCT
Organism: Promicromonosporaceae bacterium; assembly: GCA_009780755.1. Lineage (GTDB taxonomy): Bacteria > Actinomycetota > Actinomycetes > Actinomycetales > Cellulomonadaceae > Xylanimonas. The sequence goes on from WQZL01000074.1 coordinate 7,818, forward strand.
ACCGCGTGCAATCCTGCCTTCAGGCCCGCCCAGAAAATGCGCCGATCCTGTATCAGAACGGTGGCTTCGGTCCCCGCCTGAAGACCGGCGGGAATGTGCTTGAGCTGTTCCGCGATGGCCGCGCCACCGTCTCGATGGGCTATATCGGCCTGTATGAAGTGGCATGTGTGTTCTTCGGCCCTAACTGGGAGTCGAATTCGGAGGCCAAGGAGTTCACCCTCGCCATCATCCGTCGCATGAAGAACGCGGCCACCATGTGGACTCAAAGCGCGCCCGATGGCGTATGGCGATCGGTTTACGCCACCCCGTCGGAGGCGCTGACGGACCGGTTTGCCCGGATGGACTTTGAGAAGTTCGGGTCTATTCCCGACATCACCGACAAGGGTTACTACACCAATTCCTTCCACTACGACGTCCGCAAGGATCCGACACCGTACGAGAAGATCGACTTCGAGATGGACTATCCGCTGGCCGGATCGTCGGGCGGGTTCATCCACTACGTCGAATACCCGGTAATGACCTCTAACCAGAAGGGCCTCGAAGCGGTGTGGGATTATGCCTATGACCGCGTGGGCTACCTGGGCACCAACACGCCCATCGATAAGTGTTACACCTGCGGCTTCACCGGCGACTGCATCTCCACCGCCGCCGGGTTCAGGTGCCCGCAGTGCGGCGAGCAGAACGCCGATCAGCTAGACGTGGTCAAGCGCGTTTGCGGCTACCTGGGTTCTCCCGCCGTGCGCCCGTGGGTAAAGGGCCGCACACTGGAGTACCAGGCCCGCGTACAGCACGTAAAGGACCCTGCTCGATTGACCGACGCCGACGAGGCTATGGCCGAGGCGCCCACCATCGTTGCGACCGCTCCCGTGGCCTCTCCCGGCCCGGAGGCTCCGCTGCCAGAGCCAGACGGCGACGCCCTCTTTGGCCCGCTCGGCTAAGCCCGCAAACTCATGGCGATGGATCGGACCTTACCGCGCAACGAGCGCGACCGACTAACCGAGGCCGTAGCGCAATCGGCGGCAAGCGACAAACAGCAACCACGCAAACCAAACATTGACAAGTGGGCGCAATTGGTTGGCTGGGATAATTTCTCCAGCTTGGATCAAGAGGATCTCACTAAAAACGTTTCACAAAACTACATAGCCGACTACAAGCCGTTTTCTATGGTTGACGGCGAAGGGACTCGCTGCTCTCTATATGTTTCAGGATGTCTTTTTGCTTGCCCAGGGTGCTTTAACGAGGTCGCGTGGAGTTTTCGGTACGGCCAACCCTACAGTGATGAGCTGGAAAATCGGATCCTGACCGACCTAGCACAACCGTTTGTGCAAGGATTGTCCTTGCTGGGTGGCGAGCCGTTCCAAAATCCACGAACCTGCCTCCGGTTAGTTGAACGCGTTCGCCTTGAGCTGCCAAACAAAGATATTTGGGCATGGACTGGCTATACGCTTGAACAGCTTTTCGAGATTGGCTCTTGGAGCCAGATTCGATTATTAGAGCAAGTCGATGTTTTGGTTGACGGACCATTCATGCACGAACAGAAAAATTTATCGTTAGCCTATCGCGGCTCCGAAAATCAAAGGCTGATTGATGTACCCGCGAGCCTAAAACGCCGAGCGCAAGCTCGCAACGCCCACCGGCGCTTTGTGCATAAACCAATACTATGGGCACCAGATTTCGGCAGGTACTCGCGCGAGTGGGTAGCGAATCTGTGCATCGACTCTGGCGAGGACACATCCCTGCTAGCGCGAATCACTCATGAAGATTCTCTGCGAAATGGGCTTGCTTATTTCAATCAACACCGCCTGCCCAATATGACCACAACAGTCATTAGCGGCTGGTACATGCGTCGATCCCGAGAGTTAGCGGAGAGCAAGAAAACCACTGCCAAAAATGAACTCGCGACGTTACGACTATTGCTCGATGCAGCTGCCTCAGAAGGCTTGATTGATCGCCCTCTGGACTGGGAATCAGCGGGGCTCGCTTCCCCGCTAGTCAAATAGACGCCGGGTTCAGCCCGAATCCCCTCGCCCGCGTCAGCTCGTCTAGCCAAGCCACACTCCTTGCATGAGACGGTGGTCAATCTGTCGCAGCCTGGTGTTTTGATTTGCTAGCTGGGGTTGTGGTTGACGTTGCGTCAACCGGTAGTGTCCACGACATGGAGTGGAGTATCGCTGAAGTTTCCCGGCTTGCCGGGGTGAGCAGTCGCACCCTGCGGCACTATGACTCGCTGGGGTTACTGCCACCGTCACACACCCGCAGCGATGGGATGCGGCATTACAACGCTGAGGCGCTTGTTCGACTACAGCGAATCTTGCTGTTGCGGGAACTCGGATTGAGCCTGAACGACATCGCTCACTTGCTTGACGAACAACGTGACCCCGCCGAGGCCCTGCGCGGACACCTCCAACAGTTGCGCGGCGACCGCCGCCGACTAAATCAACAAATCAAATCGGTGCGACGCACGATTGTCGCGCTGGAGAATGGAGCAGAACTCATGGCCCAGGACATTCTGGCTGGATTTAACCACGACCAGTATCGCAAGGAGGTGGCCCAAAGGTGGGGTCACCCGGCGGCGCAGGCCAGCGATGATTGGTGGCAAAGCCTCGGCGTAGCTGCGCAGACCGAGTGGAAAGAGCGAGTTGCCACGCTGAATGCCGCCTGGACCCAGGCTGCGGCGGAGGGCGTTTCTCCCGCCTCGGATCGGGCGCAGACGTTAGCCGCCGCCCATGCGGACTGGCTGGCCTCCGTGCCAGGCACTCCCGGCCACGAGCAGGGCCGCCCCGACTCCGAATATCTGCTTGGCCTCGGCGAGATGTATGTAGCCGACCCCCGCTTCGCCGCAAACTATGGCGGACAACCTGGAGCCGAGCTGGTTCGCAATGCTCTACAGGTGTACGTGGCGCATCGCGGCTGATCGAGGTCTAGCGCACTTTTAAGATGCTGAGCTAACGGTAGAACCGGCGTGTCCTTAGCGGCGGGCTAGAAGTCCCAGTCGTCGTCTTCGGTATC
>WQZL01000075.1 GCA_009780755.1 Promicromonosporaceae bacterium
GGGTACGTGGTTTCGAACAGAGACCAAACAACCAACACCATCCTGAACCAGCCAATCCCAGACCAGCCAACCCAACACTCACAGACACGCCGCTCGTGCCTCGCTCTTACTCAACCACCTGGATGACCTGGCTTAGCTCAGCGGAGTGCGCAGTTCAGCACGGCAGTTTGCGTATCATGGCGAGCCGTTCGGGGTGACGGTTACCGTGGCAAAAACAGCGTGAACGAATTCCTCATTTATCCACCCGAAGGCTGAAACAGTCCAACCCTCACCATCCGGCGCCAAAATGCGCAAGAGTCTTATAACTTCAATGCAGTAGTGCGCCTCGATCGCGCCGGGAACATAAAACAATTCACAGTATGGCGACTCGCTACCAGGACGAGACACTCCAGGAGCTACCGCGATCGGCTCAGTCCCAATCGGGCCTTCTGACGCAAAATGCAGAACATTATGATGAGAGCCATCGCTCCATACTACATCTTCGGGCAACCGCAGACGCACCGGCCCAGATTCCACAAGTTGAGTCAACTCATCAAACTCAGTAACAATCTCGGCCGTCATAAACACAGATCGCAAGAACGCCTTCTCCTCATCCGTAGCAGGCCACGCCTCACGAGGAAAATTGTTATTCGGCGGAAACATCCCCCCCAGAACAATCCTATTCCCGTTAGGCTTATCTACCTGAAGCTCAAACACCGGCCGATTGCCATCACCAGGATGATAGTCACAGATGTAAGCTGCCTCAGCACCAGGCACCGCCACCCGTTCCACCATTCCAGGGCATTCGCCGTCCCGCGCCCAATCCCTATAGGACTGCTTTCCTCCCTCCCAAAGAGTTCTCGCCCTATGAAATTGCACGGTTGGCATCCCCTCAGTTGTTATGCCCCCGCTTCCACCTGTTCTACGACAACTCGCTCCACTCTCTCGGTACGAGCCAGCTGGCATCATAAACCGAATCGGCCCCTCCCACATCTCCTGAGTCAAAGCCAACTCCCCCGGCCTGTGCACCAGGCAAACCACAGCCATCGCGCAAAGCAGTGCTACAGAAAGCACCCAAAGAACAGCAGGCTTCTTCACCATGTCCTGCCTTCGATGCTCATGTATCGAACCGGTTCAAGTTGTTCATAAGTTCGTTTAGAGTCTGGTTTGTAAATCACGGCGAGCCGTTCGGGGTGACGGTTACCGTGGCGAAAACAGCGTGAACGAATTCCTCATTTATCCACCCATATGCTGAAACAGTCCAACCCTCACCATCCGGCGTCAAAATGCGCAAGAATTTCATACCCTCATCGCAATAATATGCTTCAGCTGCTCCGGGAACATAAAATGGCTCACAGAATGGCGAGTCACTACCCGAGCGAAATGTTTCATGGGTTGCGATTGGCTCGGTTCCAATTGGGCCTTCTGTTGCAAAATGCACAAAATCGGAAAAATGTGCTATGCTCCATTGTACATCTTCCCATAATACATCTTCGGGCAACCGCAGCCGTAACGGCCCAGATTCCACAAGTTGAGTCAGCTCACCAAACTCGGTAACAATCTCGGCTGTCATAAACACAGACCGCAAGAATGCCTTCTCCTCATCCGTAGCAGGCCACGCCTCACGAGGGAAATTGTGGTTCGGCGGAAACATCCCCCCCAAAACAACCCTGTTCCCCCCAGGCTTATCTATCTGAAGCTCAAATACCGGCTGGCGTCCATCATCAGGATGAAAGTCACAGATGTAAGCGGCCTCAGCACCAGGCAACACCACCCGTTCCACCACCCCAAGGCACTCACCATCCCGCGCCCAATCCCTGTGATACCGCCCATCACCCCTCCAAATGATGCTAGGTGTCCGAAACTGCACATTCGGCATCCCCACAGTTGTTATGCCCTCACTTCCACCTGTTCGCCGACAACTAGCCCCACTCTCTCGGTACGAGCCAGCAGGCATCATAAACCGAATCGGCCCCGCCCACATCTCCTGAGTCAAAGCCAACTCCCCAGGCCTGAGCACCAGCCAAACCACAGCCATTGCGCAAAGCAGTGTCACAGAAAGCACCCAAAGAACAGCAGGCTTCTTTACCATGTCCTGCCCTCGACGTTTATCTGGTGGTTACCGCTGTTAAGCTGCTGAAGAAACTCCGCAAAGAAGGTCGGATCGGCAAGCAGATACTCTGGGGTGATAGTAACCCCGTCCGACCAGCGCTCCCCCGTGTCGCCAGTGCGACCAAGCGCCTGGTTGGCCCCAATCACAGCGTCTCTAACCCCGCTTGGGTTTTGTGCCAGAGCGGTTTGGAGGTCTCTGTTGAATTGTTCCACTGCTTCTCTGGTGCGTTGTGGTACGGGGTGGAACGCGACCGTGAGGGTAACGCCGGTGTTTGGGCAGACCGTACGTTGCATGTTTAGTCCGAACTCAACCGAGAACTGAGCTACCACGTTATCGTTTATTCGAGCGAGTTCTCTTTGCCGTGCTGCTTCGGCCTCACGTCGAACTTCGGCTTGCGCGGCGTTCCCAAGTATCGGGTCCAACAGGCCGAAGGAAAAGAGTTCTAGTGCGGCGCCTCCGGCGGGAGGAATGGGCACAAAGGCAAGTGCCAAGTTGATCTTAAATCGGGCCCAATCCCACCCGGTAGGCGCCTGTCCGCCAATCGGAACATCAGGCACAGTTCGCCGGTGCCAGTCAATAGTGTCAGACACAACACTCTCGGGTGCACTCATGGGCGGAATGTGTAGGCTCACCTTTTGCCAAGCGATGCTGTCGAACTTGTCCCCGCGCATACTATCGCACCAAGGCGGGCCTGTTTGTAGGTTTAGAATTATATCACCGGACAACCCGAGATCGACTCTAAGAAAGAAGGGCGGCTTGTCAGTTCCGTCAAGATTGTCCGGATTTGGCAGTATCCCATACACTGCGGACGCCGCCGCCAAAGCGGCCATTAACTGACTAAGTGTTCCGGTCTGGCTGACATCGCCGGCATTATAGGCTGCCCGCATAGCGTCATTAGTTCGCCTCATGAATTGATAAATGTGCCCGGCGTTAAACTCGTAAGCCATCGTAACGCCAGACGTTTCACAGATATACGCCGGATTCGCCAGGTTTCGGAAAAAGTCATCCCAGTCAAGTGGCTGCAAGCGAGATAGCACGGCAAAAAGGGCGTCATATTCTTGGTCTGTAAGATTATCGCGCGCAACCATTTGCCTCATTAACGACCAGTTGATGTTCATAGCATTACCGCCTGGCCACAATAGGCTTCCGAGGATATCGGAAGCCTGCGCAGTTAGTTCAGCACGAGCGCTAGGTGGCAGGAGGTTTATGGCCTGGAAGATTGGCCCAAAATCTGTGATGCCGAGATTAGGGTTGAAGGAGTCTCTGATTCCTTCAAGTTGCCGTAAGTGCCTGGTTAGTTCTCGGGCGCGGATTTGGAACAACCTCAGGAATCGTCCGTCTCCCGCGAGGATGGCTGCACTATCGTCCTTGAGATCGTTCCGCGCTCTTCTGCCTTCACCATCTAGCGTGTCTGCGCTCGTGTCTAACTGTTGAGCAAAGCTTCCAAGCCCAGCAAGATTCCGTCTGATCTCTGCCGCGGCGGCAGCCTCCGCTGCTCGCATCGCATCAGTCACTGGTCGCCCTGGCGGATGGCCCGCTGGCCGCCAGTTCGGGTTTGTTGAGTTCCGGTGCCGGGTAGTAGCTAGCCTGTCTTGCGCCCCCGCGTTGCCTCGTAACGCAGCAGCATGATCCCGCATTAGCCTGCTCTGACGCTTTAACGCGGCATCCGTCGTGGTTTGGATCAAGTCAACCGTCACCTGATGCCAATCCACACCCTGTTCGCTGTCACCCCCAATAGCTAGTATCCCAGAAACCATCTGACCAACATTCTGCGCAAACCCAGTCATAGTCTGGCTAAACTGCCCCAGCACTGGCCGTACCAGTTGAGTTATTAACAACACCTGCGAACTAGCTGCAGGCAACCCAAAGTCAGCAGACGACACTAACTTATCAATCGCCGAAAATCGCCTACCAAGAGTTGGAACTATGTAACTACCATAACTCTGCACCTCCCGCCGGAGTTGGCCCTGACTCTGCGCATCAACCACAACACGCCCACTCACCCGGCCGCCCGCCCCGCTGCCAGGAACATAGCCAACCTCGCTTGGCCTAACGGAAAGCTGAACCCGCTCCACTGGAGTCAGCCCTGGAACAGCCGGACCCCTGTCAAGTACCGCGTGGACAGCATTGAGTGCATTTTGACAACGAGTCACATACCGAACAGCCGGAGCGCCCCTAAAACCCTTAGACATCACTGACCACCCTCCGGCGACGCAGCGATTACCGCCCCCGCATCAACCTGCGCAATCCGAGCGCTAGCATTATTGATGAAGCCTTGAAGGTTCTCGGCAATCTGTGTTGTGGTAAGCACAATCTCAGCAATCAAACGGGCACACTCATCCGCACCAGCAAACGCCTGGCCTTCAGCAGTCCTTAATGGCGCCGATGAATTAGCGCGAAAAACCGTAACGCTTTGCCGGTCACCCCGCAACGAACCGCGCAGCGCGCCGGTACGAGACTGCACCGCACCCTGATTTGTAGAAATAATTTGTGACACGAGTTACAACCCTCCTTCGATTTGAGTAGCTGAATGACTTTAACTCATCTGTTCGGCTTGTATCAACTTGGAGGGAAGGAGACGACCGTCCAACTCTAGTCGGGTGGGTGCAGCGCGGCGAATACGGCGGTGGCGGTGGCCTCCCCCATGCCGCGCACGCTGGCGATCTCTTCGACGGAGGCGGCTTTTAGGCGCTTAACCGAGCCGAAGTGGCGCAGCAGTTCTTTTTGCCGAATGGGGCCAAGACCGGGCACATCATCTAGCACGGAGACCGTCATTCCCTTGCTGCGGCGCTTACGGTGTTGAGTGAGCGCGAAACGATGCGCCTCGTCACGCAGTCGTTGCAACAGGTATAGACCCTCGGAGGTGCGATCCAAAATGATCGGCTGCGTGGTATTTCCCGGCAACCACACCTCCTCTAGCCGCTTTGCCAACCCGATCAGCGCCACATCGGTCACCCCAAGATCATCAAGCGCCCGCTTTGCCGCTGCCACCTGCGGAATGCCTCCATCTACTATCACCAGGTTGGGTGGATAAGCGAAGCGAGAGGGTTGCTGGGGTTCCTCCGAGGTGGTGGTGGTTTCGACAGGCTCAACCTCCGAGGGAGGTATTTCGCCGTACTTTTGCGCGTCGGTTAAGTAGCGGCGGAAGCGGCGGGTGATTACCTCGTACATGGCGGCTGAATCGTCGCGGTGGCCTTCGCTGCTTTCCCCCTCGGGCACCTCGAAGCCACCTTCGGGGCCTTTGATCTTGAACACCCGGTATTCGCTTTTGCGGGGCAGGCCATCCTCAAAAACCACCATCGAGGCGGTGCGGTATGTGCCCTGCGTGTGCGAAATGTCGTAACACTCGATCCGCAGGGGAGCCGTATCGAGGTTCAGTGCCTCCTGGATTTCCCGCAGGGCCAGGCTGCGGGTGGTCAGATCGCCCGCTCGGCGGGTGCGATGCAACACCAGGGCGTGTTCGGCGTTCTGCTGGACGGTAGCGGCCAGCTCCCGCTTATCCCCACGCTGCGGCACCCGCACGCTCACCTTCGACCCGCGCAGACCACTCAGCCAGGCCATCATCTGCGCCGGGTCGGGGGGCAGCACCGGCACCAATACCTCTCGGGGCACCGAATCACCGGCATCCTCGCCGCCATAGACCTGCTGTAGCAGATGTTCGACGAGGGCGGCATCGGTCACATCCTCAACCTTTTCCACCACCCAGCCGCGCTGACCGCGCACGCGTCCACCACGTACATGAAAAACCTGCACAGCTGCCTCCAGGTCATCACCGGCCAGGGCAAACACATCGGCGTCGGTGGCATCTCCCAGCACCACGGCATTGCGTTCCAGGGAACGTTTCAGGGCGGCGATATCGTCACGCAGACGGGCGGCCTGCTCGTATTCCATCGCCTCGGCGGCTTCGGCCATGCGCTGCTCTAGCCGTCGAACAAACCGGGCGGTGTCCCCAGCCATGAAGTCACAGAAATCCTTGGCCAGCCCGTGATACTCCTCGACGCTGATGCGTCCCACACAAGGTGCGGAACATTTCTCGATGTAACCCAGCAAACAGGGTCGCCCGGATTGCCCGGCGCGGCGGAATACCCCGGCCGAGCAGGTGCGGATCGGGAAGACCCGTAGCAGCAGATCAAGGGTTTCGCGGATGGCCCAGGCGTGACCGTAAGGCCCGAAGTAGCGGGTGCCCTTGCGCTTAGCGCCACGCATCACCTGGGCGCGAGGGAACTCATCGGCCATCGTCACCGCAAGGTAGGGATAAGACTTATCGTCGCGGTATTTGACATTGAAGCGCGGCTCAAACTCCTTAATCCACGAGTATTCGAGGGCTAGAGCCTCCACCTCGGTGCCCACAACCGTCCACTCGACGGAGGCGGCAGCGGTGACCATCGCCTGGGTGCGCGGGTGCAGGCCCGCCACATCCTGAAAGTAACTCGCTAGGCGCGAACGCAGGCTCTTGGCCTTGCCGACGTAGAGGATCCGGCCATGTTCGTCACGGAAACGGTAGACACCAGGCGAGGCGGGAATCTCACTGGGCACCGGTCTATAGGTAGCGGGGTCAGCCAAGGACGATCAACCCGGCTGGCTCTACAAACACGTCAATGCTTAAGGAACGTCGCACCACCGACATCGACTGAGCGCGTTCGTGCAGCCGAGCGATGTCGTCATCGTTTGCGTGGGGGCCATCCTGCACGGTAATGCGGGGGCGCAAAGTGGGTGGCCCCATCACGCCATCGCCGCGCGAACCAAGGTGAGCCGAGCCGCGGGCGTCGTCGGTGTACTCCAGCACAACCAGGCCCACCTGCGAGGCAACCTCCAAAAACCGGATCATGTGCGCCGCCGCGATAGAGGCCAAGAAGAGTTCGCCAGGGTTATACAGCGTCTTGGTGCCACGGAACCATTCGGGGGCAGACATCTCCAGGGCATGGGTCTTATCGACGCCCGAAATCTGATGATCGCGCGAGTAACTTGCGTATGAACCCGTGCCGTTCGCGTCCGCCCAGGCGACGGAAACGTTGTACTGATGGTCAACGCTCATGGGCCTACCGTAACACCGGTGCCAAGAATCGTCCGGTGTGGCTGGCGCTTATCTTCGCTACCTGCTCGGGGGTGCCCTGCCCAACGACGGTGCCGCCGCCTGAGCCACCTTCTGGCCCCATGTCGATCACCCAGTCGGCGCACTTGATGACATCGAGGTTGTGTTCGATGACGATGACGGTGTTGCCCTTGTCGGCCAGCGATTGCAGCACGCCGAGCAATTTGCGAATGTCCTCGAAGTGCAGGCCGGTGGTTGGCTCGTCGAGTACGTAGACGGTGCGGCCGGTGGAGCGTCGCTGTAGTTCGGAGGCCAGCTTGACCCGCTGGGCCTCACCTCCGGACAGGGTGGGGGCGGGCTGACCGAGGCGCACATAGCCCAGGCCCACATCGGTCAGGGTCTTCATGTGTCGGGAGATGGCGGGCACGGCGGCGAAGAACTCGGCGGCCTCCTCGATTGGCATGTTCAGCACGTCGGCCACGGTCTTGCCCTTGAACCGCACCGCCAGGGTCTCCCGGTTGTAGCGGGCACCCTGGCAGACCTCGCAGGGCACGTACACGTCGGGCAGGAAGTTCATCTCGATCTTCAGCGTGCCGTCCCCAGAGCATGCCTCGCAGCGACCACCCTTGACATTGAAGGAGAAACGACCGGGACCATACCCGCGCACCTTCGCCTCCTCGGTCTGCGCAAAAAGCTTGCGGACGTGATCCCAGACGCCGGTATAGGTGGCGGGGTTGGAGCGAGGCGTGCGCCCAATTGGCCCCTGGTCTACGTGTACCACCTTGTCGAGTTCTTCGAGGCCGGTGACTCGGGTATGCCGCCCGGCGACGCGGCGGGCGCCGTTGAGCTGGTTGGCCATCACCTGGTACAAGATGGAGTTGACCAGCGTACTCTTACCCGAACCGGAGACGCCGGTCACGGCGGTAAGTACCCCCAGCGGGAAGTTCACGTCGATGTCTTGCAGATTGTTCTCCCTGGCCCCAACCACCTTGACCATGCGCTTCTTGTCTACCACGCGACGCTTGTCCGGCATCGGAATGCTGCGGCGACCAGAGAGGTAGGCGCCGGTCATGGAGTTCTCGGCGGCAAGCAGCCCGGCGTAATCCCCGGAATGGACGATGTGCCCGCCATGCTCACCCGCGCCGGGGCCAATGTCCACAATCCAGTCGGCGGTGCGAATGGTGTCCTCGTCATGCTCGACCACGATGAGGGTGTTGCCCAGATCGCGCAAGCGGGTCAGGGTCTCAATCAGGCGACGGTTATCGCGCTGGTGCAGGCCAATGGATGGCTCATCAAGCACATAGAGTACGCCGACCAGACCAGAGCCAATCTGGGTGGCTAGGCGGATGCGCTGGGCCTCGCCGCCAGAGAGAGTGGCGGCGGGACGTTCCAGGTTCAGGTAGTCGAGGCCGACATCGAGCAGGAAGCCGAGGCGGGCATTGATCTCTTTTAGTACCTCGGAGGCGATCTGCGCCTCGCGAACGCCCAGGGTGAGGCTGTTCAGGAAGGCGGCGGCCTCCTTGATGGATAGGCGGCAGGTCTCGGCGATGGACTTGTCCCCCACCTTGACCGCCAGCACCTCAGGCTTTAGGCGGGTGCCGTCACATTCGGGACATGGCACTTCCCGCATGAACGCCTCATACTTTTCCTTTGAGTATTCAGAATCGGTGTCGCGGTGGCGTCGCTCGATGAAGGTGACGGCGCCCTCGAAGCCGGTGGAATACTGCCGCTCGCGGCCCCAACGGTTCTTGTAGCGAACGTGTACCTTGTGGTTTTGCCCGTACAAGATGGCCTCGCGGGCGCGCTCGGGCAGGCCCTGCCAGGGCATGTCCATCGAAAAACCCAGCTCGATGGACAGGGCGGTAAGTACGCGCGTGAAGTATTCACTGGAGGTCTGCGCCCAAGGCGCGATGGCGCCCTCGCGAAGCGACTTTTCATGGTCGGGCACGATCAGCTCAGGGTCCACCTCCAGCTTGAAGCCGATACCGGTGCATACCGGGCAGGCGCCGTAGGGAGCATTGAAGGAGAAGGTGCGCGGTTCGATCTCGTCTAGGGCAAGCTGGTGATCGTTGGGGCAGGCGCGCTTTTCGGAGAACTTTAGGATGCGGTCGGGGTCATCGGCGTCAAAGTCCACCAACTCGATCATCAGCAGGCCGTCGGCCAGGCGCAGTGCGGTTTCCACCGAGTCGGTTAGGCGGCGCTGCACGCCCTCCTTGGCGACGAGGCGGTCGATGATTACCTCTATGTCGTGCTTTAGGCGCTTGGCAAGGGTGGGGGGTTCGGCGAGCTGAATGACCTCGCCGTCCACGCGAGCGCGAGCGAAGCCCTGACTTTGGAGTTCGCGGAAAAGGTCGGCGTATTCCCCCTTGCGACCACGCACCACGGGGGCAAGCACCTGGTAACGGGTGCCGTCGGGCAGTTCGAGCAGCTTGTCCACGATCTGCTGCGGGGTCTGCGACTGGATTTGCTCGCCGCATTCGGGGCAATGTGGGGTGCCGGCGCGGGCGTAGAGCAGACGCAGGTAGTCGTACACCTCGGTGATGGTGCCGACCGTGGAGCGAGGGTTGCGGTTAGTGCTCTTCTGGTCGATGGAGACGGCCGGGCTAAGACCCTCGATGAAGTCCACGTCCGGTTTGTCCATCTGCCCAAGGAACTGCCGGGCATAGGCGCTCAGCGACTCGACGTAACGGCGCTGCCCCTCGGCAAAGATGGTGTCGAAGGCGAGCGACGATTTGCCGGAGCCGGATAGGCCGGTAAAGACGATCAGGGAATCGCGCGGCAGTTCAAGATCGACGTTCTTGAGGTTATGCTCACGGGCACCGGAGACGATAAGGCTGCTAGACACCGGGCAAGCGTAGACCCAACCTCGCCATTCGCACAAGTGTTCGACGCGGTGCGTCGGGTTAGATAACGATGGCCACGCCGGGAAGGTCGCCGAAGCGGGCCTTGACATCATGCGTCAGCACCATGCGACCAGTCTCGGCTGAAGCTATCCATGCATTGGACTCTGATCGAAGCCGACTCTATCGGATTGTGAGCAGAGTCCCGCTCAGGCGGTGGCGCGCCGACGGCGAGCGAAGGTTGAGCCTGCGATCAGTTGTGAGACTCGCTGAGGGGACACCCCTAGAACATCGGCCACGTCGTTGCTGGACATTCCAGTTTGACGTAGTTCGATGGCAACCTGCTTGGATTGGGCCGCGACGGCCTGTTGCTGCACAGCCAAATCGCGCGCTGCGGCGCGTGCGTCGTGCACATGCTTTGATACTGCCGGATCGAGGCGTGGGATCACATCTACAGTGAACTCGGACTCGTCAACGTCGAACACTGCCGACAACATCCCGGCGGCGACGGTCGGAGCTGCCCGCAGGGAGCGTGCTTGGGTGACCCCGACCCCCTCAATCTCGATGGACCACCAGCGTCCCTCACGGGTCGCTACGGCGCTGTAGTGCTTACTCATTGCAACCACCCTTCCGGCAGACATGGCATGTATTTGATGAGGCCACGCACAACACCGGGGGTGATCTTGCCGTGGCGAGGCAGCGGAGCACTGTGCTTGCCGCACGGGCAGGCGAACACAGTGTGGCCACCCTTGTCACGCAGTAGCCTGCAGCCTGCAGCCGACAGCGCAGCAACTACATCCCTGCGTTTCATTGGCGTGACCACTCAACTATTCTAGTGGGGCTAGATAA
>WQZL01000076.1 GCA_009780755.1 Promicromonosporaceae bacterium
ATACCGGCACGCAAACCTGGCCCTATGAGACTTTCCGACATACCGAAGGCCGAGTTGACGTCCGCCGACACGATCGATGAGTTACTTGAGTGGAATAAGGGCGACCATTGACCACTTACTACTTGGACTCGTCCGTGGCCCTGCGGGTCTTGCTTGGACACTCCACTTCTGCGGCGGAGTGGCTCGAACTCGTTACAGGCAGCCCGAGTTCGGTGTTCGTGTCCTCTCGAATACTCAACACGGAGTTGATGCGGACATTGCGCAGGGAGGGCCAACCACTGTCGCTTAGGTATCGAGTGCTTGAGCCACTACAGACAATTCCGCTGACGGAGGGCATCTTGGCCGAGGCTGAGGCCATCGTGCCGCATGTTAAGACTCTGGATGCGATTCACCTGGCCTCGGCCTTGGCCTGCGGGCTTGATCCGATCATCGTCACCCACGATGCGGGGATGAAGGCGACCGCTGAAATGATGGGGTTGCGGACGCACGACCCGGTCGAGGAATAAGGCTCTCGACCAGGGTGGGGATGCTGTGGGAGCATTGGCTTCGTGAACATGGAACCAGAGGTACAGGCCGAACGTATTCAGCGGTTTTGGGAAGGGGCGCGCGGGAAGATCGGCTTCGGGGCCGCCAGCTCAATCGTGGGGCTGGGCTGGGCTGATGCCATTGCCCCGGAGGCGTGGGCCTTCGGACATGAAGGAGACACCGAGCTTGCCGATGAACTGCTCGGCCTGGTGCTTAGCGGCATCAAAACCGGCACCGCCAGCTTAAAATGGGAGTACGCTGACGAGCCGCTGCCCAAAGAGGGCGACCTGTCCATCATCCTGGACGGGGCCGGGGAACCCCGCGCGATCATCCGCACCACATCCGTAGCGGTGATTCCCTTCGCTGAGGTGACCGCCGAACACGCGCGCGCCGAAGGTGAAGGCGACCGTACGCTCGAAACCTGGCGTGCCGATCACGAAGGGTTCTGGCGGCGAGGCTTGCCCGAGGGTCAAGAGTTTTCCCTCGACATGCCGGTGGTTTGCGAGCGTTTCGAGCTGGTCTACCCGAAGCCGGGGCGCGATTAAGCAGCGGTAATCTTTCGGGGCATCGCCAGGGTGACGGCGGCGCAAACCACGGCGGCGGCAGCCACCGTCGGCCAGGGAATCTCGCCAGTGCGCTGGGCATCAAGCATGATTGAAACAAGCATCTGCCCACCCACCACCGACAACGTAAGCGTGAAGACGCCCAGGCGCGGCACCGCCCAGGCGGTAAGCACCGTAATGGCCGCCCCGAGCGGGCCGCCCAGGTACAGATACCAGCGGCCTGCGTCCGGCAACGTCATGCCGTCCAGGCCGCCGACGCTCCAGGACACCGCCGCGACTGCGGTGATGCCCACCATGCCGCCGATGGCCGTGGTCAGCGCCGGGATGAATGGACCGCCGGTGACCCC
Source organism: Promicromonosporaceae bacterium (assembly GCA_009780755.1). Lineage (GTDB taxonomy): Bacteria > Actinomycetota > Actinomycetes > Actinomycetales > Cellulomonadaceae > Xylanimonas. The sequence goes on from WQZL01000076.1 coordinate 1,436, forward strand.
GGTCAGGTAGCCGCTGCCCGAGGTCTGGATGCAAAGTAGCGCGCCACCCCCGAACAGCGCCAGGCCGATGCCAGCCACCGTCCAGGCCGAGGCTTCGACGTGACCGCTGGCCACCACCGCGATGCCCAAACCACATAGGGCCACCAGTCCAGCTAGCGCCCGGCGAACCGTCAACGGCAGGGGTACTTCTCGGCCGATGCCGCGAGCGTCAAAGCCGAGGCCCGCTACCGTCTGCCCGGCTACCGCGCCCACAGAGGCGATGGCAATGCCAACCAGCGGGATACCGCCCGCCATCGACAGCACCAGGGGAATGCCGGTCAGGCCGATGGCGAACCACCACCAGCTAGCCCGTTCCCGAAGCAGCGCCACGGTATGCCGGGTTCGGCCCGTCACGAGCAGAATCGTGGCGACGGTCAACAGCGTGCCCAGATACGAGAACCAGGAGGCCACCACCAGGCCAGCGCCCGCGGCTGTGAGGTCTCCGTTCACCCGACCCTGGAACGCTACCACGGCACCAATCAGGCTAGCCACCAGCACCGCAGCCACCAGTGTGCCCTCGCGCGGACGGGGGGAGGCGGCATCAGGGCTGGGGGCAGGTGCGGAGGTCACCAGAAAACCCTACTTCAGACTATTCGGCCCGGGCCGCTACTCGGTGCCGAGGGCCGCCACGGGGGAGGGGCGTACCGCCGAGCGCCCCGGAGCCACCGAGGCCACCAGTCCCGCACCCAACGCGATCATCGCCACCAGAGCCACATCCCGCCAGGGTACCGACAGCGCCACCTCACCCATCACGCCAAGCGCGGCCAGCGAGCCAGCCCAACCGTAGACCAGACCAAGGGAAATACCGGTCACGGCGCCGACGCCCGCGATCAAGGCGCCCTCCACGGCCAGCATCCCGCGCAGCTGCCCGCGGGTGACACCGATGGCCCGCAGCGTGGCCGATTCGCGGCGCCGCTCCAATACGCTCAACGACAGCGTATTGGCCACACCAATCAGCGCGATCACCACCGCCACGGCCAGCAGGCCCACGACAACGCCGAGCGCGGTGTTGATAACGGTCTCGTATTCCGCCCGTTCTAGGGCGCTGCCTTGTGAGGCGAGTGGCAGGTTCGAGTCGGCGATCACATCATGGAGACGGCCAATCGCCGAAAGGCTGTCCAGAGAGAGCCATAGCGTATTCGGAGCCGCCGAGAACCCGACCGCAGCGAGGTCATCTGGGGTGACGATGGGCGTCCACAGGCCCTGTCCACCCGTGACCAAGGCGGTCAGTTCGACCTCGCCGGTTGGCCCCCGCAGGGTGATCGCATCACCGGAGGACACCTCCCAGCCAGCGGCCACGGAGCTGGGGAAGGCGATCACGCCTGCGGTAAGCCCATCAACTAGGGCGGTGTCGTTGAGCGCGGCGCGGGCGGCGGTTGGATCGACGGCTGCCACCGTCATCGTCAAATAGTCGCGAGCTGATACGTCAATCGTGGCGATGACGTTGGTTACCTGGGCCATGTTTCCAACTCCGGCAGTGCCCATAATGGAGGCCATCACCTCTGCGGGCAACGCCTCGTTGGTTCCCGCTTCTATCGCCATGTCGATTGGATAGAAACTATCGAAGGCGGCATCCATCGAAGCGCGCGCCGAGGCCGCGCCGGTGGACATCATCGTCACGAGGGTCACCCCAATCAACAGGGCCGTAGCGGTAGCGGCGGAGCGACGAGGGTTACGCTGCATATTCGCGGCGGCCAACCGAGCGGTGGGACCGGTGAGGCCAGCTAAACGTCCGGCCAGGCGAATCACCAGCGGCATCCAGAACACGCCCGAAAGCGCGACGCCAACAAAGGAAAGGAACCCGCCGGTAATACCGGCCAGGAGACCCATCGCCGCATTGGCCCGCGAGTCTCCCTGGGCCGTGCCGAGCCAGGCGCCACCGGCGAGCGCGGCGAACCCAGCCAGCATAAGCAGTACGGAAACCACCAGGCGCACGCGGCCTGCGCTGCCTTTTTCGATGGTAGGCGCGGCCTCGGGACGCAGCGCCGCCAGCGGAGCGACGCGGGTGGCGGCCCGCGCCGGAACGAGCGCGGCCATCAGGGTGACGACCAACCCAGCGATTACCGGAATGGCGACAACCTGCCAGGTCAAGGCGATGTACGTGGGTAAAGAGGCGGCCACCCCGGAGCCACCCGAGGCCAGGGCGAGGGCCAACTGGCCCAGACCCGCCCCTACCGCGACGCCGATCAATGAGGAGATCACGCCGAGCAGGGTGGCTTCTAGCACCACGGAGAAGGCAACCTGCCGCTTGCCTGCACCCACGGCGCGGAGCAGGGCGAGAGTCTTGGTGCGTTGTGCCACCAGTACCTGGAAGGTATTGGAGATCACCAGCCCGGCCACCATCAGCGCGATGGCCGCGAAGGAAAGGACAAACACATAAAACACGACATTTTGCCCGTCGGTGATGGTTGCGGCTACGACGGCGGCGTGTTCATGCGGGGTTAGTACCTGCGTCCCCTCAGGGAGCAGGGTTGTCAATGTGGCGCGCACATCGGCGGCGCGGGCGTCATCGGCGAGCATGAGCAGTATCTCGGTGTAAGCAACCCGGCCCCCCTCGGCGGCAGCTCGTTCGGTTAGCGCATCCGCCGCCATAACGGCTCTGCCGCCCGTTTGGGTATATGCACCGAGCGGATCGCCAACGATGCCGACGACGGTCAACTCATCGCGCAGGGATTCGGCGGTGTCTATGGCCCAGCTATCGACGCCGATTGTGTCGCCGACGGAGACGTTAAGGCGTTCGGCGGTATCGGCGGGCAGCGCGATCTGGCTAGCCCCCTGCGGCCAGGCGCCTTCGCTAAGTTCCAAAGGCATAAAGGTAAGGGAGGTAAGGGGCAGGGCGCCCTGCCAGACGGTGCGGCCCTCACCGGAAAGGGCAAGGAATACGCTGGTTAAACCGACGCTGTCGGCCACGCCCTGGGTGTCGGCGACGGTCAACAGATCATTTGGGCTGAACGTGCTGTGGAGCGGTGGAGCCACCACCAGATCGGCCTCGGCATAACGAGCGGCAATGGAGTCATAGGTGGCGCGCGTGATGACATCACCCGCGAGCAGCGTGGCGGCCACGAAGGCGGCGCCGATGGCGATGGCGACACCGGCGGCGGCGAGGCGAGAGGCACTGCGCCGCATCTGGGCCAGGGTGAGGCGAAGCATCAGAACTGCACCTCCGTGGCCTCGGCGTCCTCGTAGGAGCGCAGGGCGTCTAGCCCGGCCAGTACGGACTCAGGCGTCGGTTCGGTGATCTCCCCGGCGATGCGGCCATCAGCCAGCAAAATCACCCGGTCGGCGTAGGCGGCGGCAGCCGGATCGTGGGTGACCATAATGATGGTGCGACCCAATTCGCGCACGGAGCGGCGCAGGAAGGAGAGTACCTGCGCGCCCGAGCGGGAATCCAGGTTTCCCGTCGGCTCGTCGGCGAACACCACATCGGGCCGGGCGATCAGGGCGCGGGCGATGGCCACCCGCTGCTGCTGCCCGCCGGACATCTCAGCCGGGCGGTGGTTTAGTCGGTCGGTTAGCCCCAAGGTGGTGGTTAGCTGCCCGAACCACTGACGGTCTACCCGCTGCCCGGCTAGTTCAAGCGGCAGGGTGATGTTCTGCGCGGCGGTGAACATGGGCAGCAGGTTGAACTGCTGGAACACGAACCCGACGCGGGTGCGCCTAAGCAGGGTCAAGTCACGATCGGTTAACCCGGTAACCTCGGTGGCCCCAATGTACGCCTGCCCGCCGGTGGCCGAGTCCAGGCCCGCAAGCAAGTGCATCAACGTGGATTTGCCCGAACCGGATGGCCCCATGATGGCGGTGAAGCGAGCCGCCTCAAAATCGACGCTGAGGGCATCGAGGGCGCGCACCTGGGCTGCGCCCTTGCCATAAACCTTGGTCAGCGAACGGGCATGTACGGCAGGGGTGGTCGCCGCCGGAGAGAAAACCGTTGTATCCATGCCAACAACGCTACGACGTCACCCCGCAAGCCGCCATCAACCCACCGAACGGTCTTCCCACCCCACCTCGTCATACCCAAGTCTGACATTGCCGGAGTGTATCTAATCGGATGCAATTTACGAACACGGACGAAAATCGCCGAGCGTTGACACAGCCCAACGCATCTTGGCTGCGCTGGGGTACCGGCTCACCATAGAACCAACCATCACATTTTGCGAGGTTCCAGAGTGGATCCAAGAACTCCGCGAGCAGTAATCCCCGTGCTTCAGTGGCCGAAGTTGTTGGAGTCGGTGATGAACTCGGTGCCGCGGTCTAGGGCGTCAAGGGAGGCCATCTCGGCGGCGGTCAGCGTGAAGTTAAAGATGGCGAGGTTCTCGGCCTGACGAGCCGGGTTAGAGGATTTCGGGATGGGCACAATGCCGTGTTGGGTCACCCAGCGCAACACGGTCTGGGCCGGGGTGACGCCGTGGGCCTTAGCGGCGGCCAGCACAGCAGGCTCGGTCAGCTGCGTAGCCGGCTTGATCGGGCTATACGCCTCGGTGATTGTGCCCAGCGCTCGATTAGCCGCGACGGATGGCCCCTGCAACGCGTATGGACTGAACTTGATCTGATTTACATCCGGGGCCACACCCGTGGCGGCAACAATGCGATCAAGATGCGCAGGCAAAAAGTTCGACACGCCGATGGCCCGCACCTTCCCCGCCGCCAACAGCGCAATCAGCCCCTCCCACGCCTCGACATAGCGACCCACCATCGGGCACGGCCAGTGGATCAACATCAGGTCGAGGTAATCTAGCCCGAGCCGACGGCATGACGTTTCCCACGCGGTGGCCACCCCAGCTACGAAATGAGAATCCTTATTGAACTTGGTGGTGATAAATAGCTCCTCACGAGCCACCCCGCCCGCGATGGCATCGCGAATGCCGAGGCCCACACCGGTCTCGTTGTGGTAGCCGTGGGCGGTGTCGATCAGCCGGTAGCCGACCTCAATCGCGCTGCGAACGGCCGCGGGGGCGTCATCATCGGTCATCGGATAGGTGCCCAGGCCGATGCCGGGAAGCGAGGCGCCATGAATCAAGGGGAGCAAAGGAGTGTTCATAAGCACCACGGTAGAGGTTGACGGCGGTACGATCAACGCAGGGAGGGAAGATGAGCAGCACTTTTGGTAGCCCGAGGTCGGTTAGCGACATCGGCAACGCTATGGATTACGCCTTGGATGAGGCGACAAACGGCCCACAGTTCGGCCCAAACCCGCGGGTTGGCTGCGTCCTGTTGGCCCCGGCAAGCGATAACGAGCTACGGCGACACATCATCGCCGGGGGCTGGCACGAAGGCGCGGGTACCCCGCACGCCGAGGTGGCCGCCATCACGGACGCTCGCTTACGGGGCATCGATACGCGCGGGGCCACCGCCGTGGTCACCCTGGAGCCATGCAACCACACCGGGCTGACTAAACCCTGCACCGATGCCCTGCTCAACGCGGGAATCACCGAAGTGGTCTACGCCATTGACGATCCAGGAGCTGACTCTGGGGGGGGAGCCGACTACCTGCGCGCCCGCGGCGTACACGTCTGGCAGATTAAAGACGAGATGATTCTCGAAGAGGCCCGGGAACTGGTGCTGCGCTGGTATCACGCCATCAAGACCGGTCGTCCCTACGTGACGGTCAAGCTGGCGATGAGCCTAGATGGCCGTATCGCCGCCGCCGACGGAACCAGTCAGTGGATTACCGGCCTCGCCTCCCGTCGCCACGGCCATGTGGTGCGCTCTACCGTTGACGCCATCGCCGTGACCACCGGTACGGCCCTGCACGATAACCCCTCGCTGACGGCTCGCGATGAGGCCGACAACCTGGCGGCTCATCAACCTCTGCGCGTCGTGGTTGGGATGCGGGATTTGCCCGCCGACGCGAACCTTTATGGCCCCGGCGGCGACCTGCTGCACCTGCGCACGCATGATGTCCACGCGGTGCTGGCCGCGCTTCAGGATCGTCAGATTCGACATCTGCTGGTTGAGGGAGGCCCGGCGCTGACCACCGCGCTATTCGCGGCAGGGCTGGTTGATGAGATTCACGTCTACATCGCCCCCGTGCTGCTCGGAGCGGGCACCGAAGCGGTGTCCGACTTCGGGATAACTACGCTGGCCGACGCGCCTCGCTGGCATAACATCATTGGCCATCGTGAGGGGGAGGACGCCTTCTTCATAGTGCGAACCGCGCCGCGTACCTGGGTATTTGACTTGGAGGCTGACGAGTAAGTGTTCACCGGAATCGTTACCGCCATCGGGCGGATTGGCGCCCTTGAACCCGGCACCGAGGGCGAGGATACGCGCCTGACCATCCAGGCCGTCGAGGTATTAGGCGACGCCACGCTGGGTTGCTCCATCGCCGTTTCGGGGGTCTGCCTGACCGTCACCGCGATGGATGATGAACGCACCTGGTTTGCCGCTGACGCGATGCCGCAGACGCTTCGTTTGACCACCCTCGGCGGGCTGCGAGTGGGTGACCTGGTCAACCTGGAGCGGGCGTTGGCCGCATCCGGGCGGTTGGACGGCCACATCGTGCAGGGACATGTCGATGGTGTGGCGACACTGCTTTCGCGCGATCCGGGACCACGCTGGGATGAGCTGCGTTTTGAGCTGCCTAACCACCTGCTGCGCTATGTGGCGCCACAAGGCTCCATCGCTCTGGCCGGAGTGTCGTTAACCGTCACGCACGTAACCGACTCCGGGTTTGGGGTGGCCCTCATTCCGGCGACGCTGAACGCGACCACATTGGGCCAACTTGCCGTCGGTCAGAGTGTCAACGTTGAGGTGGACGTACTCGCCAAGTACGTTGAACGAATGGTGAATCGACCGGAGGCAACAAGTTGAGCGAGGAGACCGCCGCAGCGTCGCTCCAAGATGACGATAGGGGAGCGCGCGTGCAACACGTCGCCTCTGCTGAGCTTCCCACCGAGCATGGCCCGTTCGCCTTGCACGCTTATCGCGATATGCGCACCGGCGCCGAACATGTCGCCCTAACCGTGCCCACCCCCGATGGCGCGATCCCGTTGGTACGCGTTCACTCCGAGTGCCTGACCGGCGACGCGCTTGGCTCGCTGCGCTGCGACTGCGGCCCCCAATTACGGGCCGCGCTAGGGCAGGTGCAGGCTCAGGGCGGGGCGGTCATCTACCTGAGCGGACACGAGGGGCGCGGTATCGGTATTGCCGCAAAGGTGGCCGCCTATCATCTCCAAGATGAAGGCCGGAACACGGTCGAGGCCAATGTAGACCTTGGACTACCCGTCGATACCCGCGACTATGCCGCCGCGGCTGCGATCCTGCACCATCTGGAGCTGCCCGTCGTCCGACTGCTGACCAACAACCCGGATAAGGTGCGTGGGCTTAAGGCCGCAGGCATTGAGGTGGTTGATCGCACAGCGTTGTCCGTTGGGCGACGGATCGAAAACGCCTTCTACCTAGAAACCAAACGAATACTGCTGGGCCACAACTTCGGACCAGAGGAACCAAAGGAGCAGATATGAGCGGTCTCGGATCACCAGAGCTGAAGGTGGATGGCAGCGGCCTGCGGGTAGCGTTGATCGCCGCCAGTTGGCACGAACGAGTGATGAACGGCCTTCTGGACGGCGCCTATCGCGCGCTTACCGAGGCCGGGGTTACCGAGGGCATTGTTGTCCGGGTGCCCGGCTCTTTCGAACTGCCGGTAGCCGCCGGGGAGGCCGCGCGGAACGGCTTCGATGCCGTGGTCGCGCTCGGGGTGGTAATTCGAGGCGGCACCCCGCACTTCGACTACGTTTGCTCGGCGACGGCAGTCGGCCTCACCGACGTTTCGGTGCAAACCGGAGTTCCCGTCGGTTTCGGCGTGCTTACCTGCGACAACGAAGCTCAGGCCCTCATCCGCGCCGGGCTGCCCGGTTCCAGCGAGGATAAGGGGTACGAGGCGGCACAGGCGGCTATTGCCACGGCGGTTGCGCTACGCGCGCTCAAGCAGGGTTAGCCGTGAAAACTTTCGAGGGTCTGTTTGCTGAACTCGTCGAGCGGGCCACCGCTCGGCCCGAGGGTTCTGGCACGGTTAAGCAACTCGACGCGGGCATCCATGCGATTGGCAAGAAGATCGTTGAGGAGGCCGCCGAGGTGTGGCTGGCCGCCGAATATGAGTCGAGGGAAGCGACCGCTGCCGAAATCTCCCAGTTGCTTTACCACCTACAGGTGATGATGATCGCCAAGGGGCTGACTCTTGACGATGTTTACACGCATTTATGAACCTGGCTGAAGAGGGTTTGACCTTCCGAAAGGCTCAGGAAAACATTGGCTCAACCGCTAGAGAGGATACGAATGCTTCGCATCGCCGTTCCCAACAAGGGTTCGCTTTCCGAGTCCGCCGCGCAAATGTTGCACGAAGCCGGATATCGGCGGCGGCGTGACCCGCGCGAACTCGTGCTTGGTGATCCCGCCAATGGCGTCGAATTCTTCTTTCTTCGCCCCCGCGACGTTGCCGTGTATGTGGGGGCGGGCACGGTAGATGCCGGGGTAACGGGCCGTGACCTGCTGCTCGACTCCGGCGCCAAGGCCATAGAGCATTTAGCGCTGGGCTTTGGCCGCTCAACATTTCACTACGCCGCCCCGGCTGGCACGATGAGCGAGATAAGCGAGATTGCCGGGAAACGGGTGGCCACCTCCTATCCAGGGTTAGTGCGCGGCCACCTAGCCGCACACGGCGTGATCCCTGCCGCGGTGGTGCATCTTGACGGCGCGGTGGAAAGCTCGGTGCGCCTTGGTGTCGCCGATCTGGTGGCCGATGTGGTTGAGACCGGCACCACGCTAAAGGCGGCCGGGTTGGCGGTGTTCGGCGGACCGATCTTGGCCTCGGAGGCGGTGCTGATCCGCGGGGTGGAAGCCATCGCGCCCGGCATTGATGTACTCACCCGTCGTCTACAGGGCGTACTCACCGCCCGCAAGTACGTGCTACTCGACTACGTGGTGCCCACCGATCTATTGGCGATGGCGGTAACGATCACTCCCGGTTTTGAATCGCCGACGGTTTCCCCGCTCCATGAGGGCGACTGGTCGGCGGTGCGAGTGATGATCGAAAAGGCCACTCTCAACTGCACGATGGACGCCCTCTACGCGGCTGGCGCCCGCGGCATTCTGGCCACCAACCTTCTGGCCACGCGGCTCTAACCCCGTTCTCCCTTAACGGGCGAGCGTTCAAATAGCGACAGTAAGTCGATGGGCGTGTTTGCGTGGGTACCGTCCTGTCATGACCAGGACAC
>WQZL01000077.1 GCA_009780755.1 Promicromonosporaceae bacterium
AGATCAGACCTAGCAATCGACTCAATCTCAGTAACACGCGAAGCCAAAGCAGGAGTCACCTGACGCCCATACCCCTGCACCTGACGCCTATACCCATCCACCGCAGCATCATCAAACACCACATTCCCAGATCGACGGGCCGTTGGTGCGCCAGTAGAGGAAAACTTGGCTGAGGCTGGGGTATGTGGTGAAGTAACGCGCTGCACCGTTGGGATACCAGGAATGACCGGTTGAGCAGCTACCACCCCATCCGCAGCGGCTACTGCTTGCTCAACTTGTGTTAGGTATTTTCGTGCGGGGGCGCCGCTAAATCCTCTGGGCATTAGTTACTGCCTCCTGGTGCTGGGGTTACTGTGACTGGGTGAATTTCGTCAGGGAACCTGGTTCGGGAATCAATTACTAGAACGCGTGTGGCGGTGTTGTCCATGAATTGTTGCAATCGGTCGAGTGTTTCGATTGCGGCAAGCATTGTCTGGGCGGTTACGCTAGCAAATTCTTCGGCTTCTGTTCTGGCTGTGCCGTCGGTTGGTGCTAGGGCGCCTCTGGCGGCGGTGTTGAACCCGGCAGCGGCTTGCCGGTCGCCTTGTAGTAAGCGGCCTACGGCGCTGGTACGAGAACGCACTGCGGATTGGTTGGTAGATATTTGACTCATTGTTATACCTTACTTGTTTCTAAATCAGAACTGTTTTCGGATTGCGTGGGGTGCTTGGGGATCTTGACTCTGCGTATCTGACCGCGCTTAACCCAGAATCCGATGTTTTGTGATGGCTGATAGCCATGAGGTGCGCGGATATCGATAATGGAGCCAGCATCTTCAGGTGGCCCGAGAATGATGGCGCCACTGGGGCTGGCGAACACGGTTCCTAGCCCGGCATAGGTTTCGAGCCTGCCATCGGTGGTAGCAACGTAGGTGATGCCTGCCTCGACTCCTTGAGCTAGAAGGTTCTCAACTCTGAGTTCGTGTTCGAGAGTGTAGTTAAGGAAGGCGTTGAAATCATCAATCAATACGAACACTGGGGCGGCAGTGGCGGCGTATTCACGGGCAGTGAGGCCAGCTTCCATACGAGCGGTAACCCGAGAATCAACAAGGAACTCCAGCGCCTCAATAAACTCATCCGCTGAGGAACTAGAACCAACATAGGTAACCTCTGGGTTATTGGCGTACTCGTTAAGATCGCCTGCCGGTGAGTCAGAGATGAATACCTGGCTTGGTCCACCTAGATGCTGAGTGGTGAGTAGTTTAAGAATGTTGGTCTTCCCGCTAGCAGCCCGTCCGATGATGAGTTGGTACGGGATGGCCGGGTCGATACCGAGGGGGTCGATGGTTTCAGTGCAGAACCCGACCAGACTGGCGGGCTTGTCCGGGTTGAAGTGTTCAGCCAGGTGGTCAAGGGTGACGGTATCGGGTAGCACGCGGACACCTGCCGCTTTCGGAGCGGTGTTCGCTGCTGCGATTGCTTCGACGGTTTCTTGTAGGCCGGTGATGTACTCCAGGTCGCCGGTATATTCGGCTGGCATGTACCCCTGAGCAACATGGGCCTCTTCAAGCTTGATTAAGAGACGGCCTTGGGTTTCGGTCAGGGTGTACGGGGTACGGCCAGCGATCTCGGTAAGGTCAGTAGGATCGGTGAGGTAGTGGCTGATCTTGCGCTTGAAGTTTGACTGGATCATGTACCGAATCGCTGCCGGACGAGACGCTGAGGCCACCACGTAGATACCCGCGCTAGTACCATCACGAGTGAGTTTGACCATGAACTCATCGAGCTGCTCAGAAGCCTCAGCCACCACATCAAAGTTATCGATCAACACAATCATCGCTGGGAGAAGCTTGTCCCCCCGCGAGGTGGCCATCTGGTTAAACATCGTAAAGTGATGCGCCCCGACCTTAGCGAACGCCTGCTTCCGGGTTTTTAACTCACCGTTCAACGCGACGATGAGCTTGCCCAGCTTCTCAGCATTATCGATGGTCAGATAGTTCCCAGTATGCGGCAAGCCCCGTAGAGGAGATAGCGCAGAATTCCCGTAGTCCAACACATGGAACTGACACAGAGCAGGCGAATTATTCGCCGCCAGGGTCAACGCCAGATTGGTCAGAGTGGTGGACTTACCCGTGGCTGCCGCACCGAATACGGCAAGGTTCCCATCCTTAGCGAAATCATGCGCGAACTCTTGCTGGGTCTGCTTCTCTGGGATGTCTGCGATACCCAAAGGCACCGTCAGATGGTGTTCGGTAATGAGGCCCACATCGTGTCCAACCTTGATGTGAGGAGTCACGATCACTTCTTCGAGCGGAGGCAACCAGGGCTTTTCTACATCTGGGCATCCCTGGGCCTCATACACTTCCCGAATGTGATCGACCATCACATCCAGCTGGGTTTGCTTCGCGTCCGTGCCAGCATCTACCGCGGAGAGATCCTCGTTGACCAGCACACCCTGGCCAAGCTCGTTGATGGTGTAGACCCGGCCATCAAAGCCGCGCTCGATAGCATCGGCCACATACGGCGCGCCAGACCAGGCAGATTGGAACAACTCGTAAATCTCGTTGTTCCCTACCTGTAGGTAAGCCCGGCCCGGCTGAGTGATCCGCGCAGCGTCCGGGGTCTTGAGCACCTCGTTCGAGTCACTCTCATCGGCTACCTTAAGCGCGAGCTTGAACTTCGAGTTCGACCAAATCTGGTCATCAACCACACCCGAAGGCTTCTGCGTAGCCAAGATCAAGTGCACACCAAGCGAACGGCCAATTCGGGCGGTCGAGACCAGCTCGGCCATAAAGTCCGGCTGTTCCTTCTTCAACTCCGCGAACTCATCGGAGATGATGAACAGGTGCGGCAGAGGCAACGTAACCTCACCCGCCTTAAACGCCTTGGTGTAGGCATTGATGTTATTCACCCCGGCCTCACCAAAAATGTGCTGCCGACGAGCAAGTTCGCTCTTGATCGAGGCCAACGCCCGCATAGAACCAGCCCCGTCAAGGTTGGTGATCGTGCCAAGCAGGTGAGGCAGGTTGTCAAACAGGTTGGCCATACCCCCACCCTTGTAGTCGATCAGCAAGAACCCGACCTCATACGGGTGGAAATACGCTGCGAGTGAAATGATGTATGACTGCACAATCTCGGATTTACCCGAACCCGTAGTACCCGCCACCAGGCCGTGAGGGCCATGCGCGGCTTCGTGTAGGTTCAGGTTCACGATGTCATCCTTGCCGCGCAACCCCAACGGCACCGCCAACGACTTATGCGAGGCGGACTTCCCCCACAGCTGAGCGATGGGGATTTCTTCGGGGCGCTTTACCCCATACAGTTCAAAGAACGTCACCGCGTTTGGAATCTGCGTAGACACCCCATAAACATGCTGCAAGGGCGCAAGACGGCGAGCCACCATCTCCACATCCACCCCAGCCAACGGCGGCAAGGTCAGGGCGCAGTCACCCATGTTGGCTTCATTCATCACCAACGTACCACGCGTTGCACCATCAAGACGCAGCACGGTCTTAATGTTCTCCGGCAGGTTGGCTTGCATCTGGGTGGCCCAAATAAGCGAGAACCCCAACTGCGTATCTGCTCGTTGCAAGAACTCCATGATTGAGTGATTAATAACCAGCGAAGGGTTATCCACCACAAACACGTAGTGCGGCAGGAACTTAGAATCCTGTTTCGACTCCCCCGTCTTTAAGCTTCGCTGCTTTAACACCTGCGCCAGATTACCAAGCGCCTGGTCACGATGATTTTCCGCTGAAACCAAGCCAGTGACATTAATGTTCTTCACCCGGCAATGCGGCAACCACCTAGCCCATTCAAACTTGGAGCGTCCTTCATCATCGGTTAGCACAACCACTTCAACATCGTGATACGACTGGAAGAAGCTCAACTCCATCAGCAAAGAGGTAAGCAGACCTCGCGCATGTCTAGGATCACCCACCAGACCAAGGTGCGCCTTCTTTAGATCAACTACCACCGGCATATCATCAATCACCTGATGAGCATTCAGCACATCATTAACCTGCTCATCGAGTGGCACCCCTGCCTCATCCGCGCCTTTCTTCGACTTCTTCTTTGCCTTACGACGCTTAGCAGAGCCATCTTGATCGTCTTCCCTTTGCAGCGTCACCTGATAAGTGGTAGACACAGAAGTACTACCCACCGATAAGGTAAGGAAGTCCGCATCATTAACCCCACGTTCAAACACCCGCGAAGAATAGCCCGCCATTTCCGAAGCGATCTGTGCCGGGGTTAAATAGTGGTACCGGGCGGCCTTTTCCTGCGCGGCCTTAAACCCATGCAGATCTTTTCGCATGTCACGTAAATACTGATCGTAATCGGCTTGCTCCTGCCCGCCCGTGATCTTACGCTCTCGTCGCTCCCCGAAATAGGAGAATACCGAGGTGATAGTAGTGCCAACGGTCATCACCGCACCCATCAGCATCATCAAACCCTGCCCCATAAAGAAGCCCATACCAGCAGTAAGCAGAGCGGAGAACACCGGGGGCACAATTAACTTGCCCAGCCCAGAAAGGCCCAGCTCTGGGGGAGATGGCGGCTTCTTCAACTCCACCTTATCTGTTGGCGGACGATACACCTGACGCGGAGGGCGCTTAAATACCGGATATTCCTCCGGTCGTTTCGGTGCATGCATGGCCGCGTTCAACCGCGACTCCACTCCCACGCCAAGTACCGAAACATAGCCCTCGGCCAGCGAGACCTTAAACGACCGGTTAACCCAAATGGCATCCCCGGCCACGGCAACATGTTCACCAACGCCAAGACGAACCCCATTTAGGTAGACGGGCATCTCGTCATGCCACACCCGCAACACCGAACCCTCAACAGAAACGGCCGTACCAACCGTGCCATCTACGCAGAAGGGATAAATGTGATCGCCAACCGCCGAGCCAATCCGTAGCGCACCATCAACCACCGACCGGGTCGATAGATCAACCGGCTCATCAAACACGGCCAACGCCCACATCCCGGCAGCAATCTCGGTTGCCGAACCGAACGACGCTCCGGCCACCTCAGCCAACAACGCATCAGGGTCCAAATCACTAAGCAGGCCCGGTCCACTGCCAAACGCTTGCATCAGCCCAGCGACCTCACCGGCCGTCACAGCGGGAGAAAACTCCCAACACCTATCATCGGTAAATACCACTAACGTCGCGGCCATTACCAGCCCCCACCATCGCCAGGGGTAACACCAGCAGCCCGATCACGCTCAGCACGCAACCGGTCGATGTTCTCACTTAGACTACGCAGCAGCTCTTGCCGCTCGGCACCAGGCATCATCACATCAGACTCAACGAACGCGTGATGCTTGATGTAAACCAACAACATCCACTCCGTCTCCCCAAACCGCTGCGCGATCTCTAGCGCCTGGGCAAACTCCAAACGTCCTAAGTGAATCCAAAACTCAAACGTCGCCTCCTCAGCCGCCCGAGTCAGCCCCATCAGCACGTGACCGATCTGCTCATCATCGAGCGGCATCGAAACCACATAGGAGCGCGCCAAGAAGTGCTTCGTCTCAAACGACATGTCCGCAACAGCCACGCCCGCCATTGCCTGCTGCGCACCCACAAAATCAGATGCGATGTACGCCTGCGACGCCTCGATAATCCGCTCCTGGCCCGGAATCCCCTGGAAATAAGCGCTGAACGCGAAATACCCCACCGCCACCAGGCCAACCACCAACACCGGGATAAACACCCGCGCCAGGCGCGAACGCGACCGCGACACCAACACCTTCGTGGCCCGCGTACGCTCCGTAGTCGAAGCCCAAGCCTCCTCAATCCGACTCCGAATCGCCGCCACCGAACCAAGCGTGACCAGTTCAGCCAGCAGACGATCATGCTTAAACAGATCAGCCCCACCAACCAGGAAATCCTCATAGGTTCCCTTACAAAGCACCTGTCCACACAACGCCAGGTACTTCTCCCGGAAGCTAGCCCCGCCCCCAAAAGGCGAACCAATGTCGCGAACCAGCACCTGCGGACGCAAGATACCGTCAACCACAAGGTTGGACAGGCTCAGCGAAAACTCATAATCCGTCGCCAAGGATTCAAGCTCAGCCGCGTTCGCCAAGAACCGCAGCCGATCAGCCCGGGCAAGCCCCCGAACCGTAACCCCAAGCTTCAACCCATCACAGTCGAACTGGAACGCAACCTCGCTATCCCGCTCCTCAACTGAACACGGGCACAATCCCTCGGCCCGAAACGCCAGCAAATCCCGCTGCCCGCGCCCCGCCCTCAACCCAGCCCCGGGAACCAAAACCGTTCTTGCGACCTCGCTCGACACGGTCGCAGCAGCGGTGACAAGTTGCTCCTCGCCTGGCGCTTCCATGATTTCCGTACTCATAACGCAACTCCCTGACTTGATAGTTCTTCGTGCTGAACAACCGACCGCAGAGCCGGTTCCGTGATCGCGGTGAGCATGTCTCCATCAACAACGCCCTCTTCATGTAACGGCCGCACCGCGCTGACCAACCGCCCTAACTGACTAGAGCGATACAACACCGTCGCCGCATCCTGAGCGGTCAACGAACCAGCATCCAACAGTACGCCCAGCGCCGTTACCAATGGCTGCTGCGCATCAAACCGGACATCCAGCACCTGCCCCGAACCGGGGAAGACGACCGTCACTGTCACCATGCTCACTATCTGTTGCCCTCCTGGATTAAAGACGCCTGCTCACGGCGTCGAGACCGACGAAATGCCACAGCACCAACCGCAGCCAAGAAAGCCGTTCCGATCAGCACCGACCAAACCAACAATGGCGACAAGCCCTCATCCGGCGTCACAGCCTGCAGCAACACGCCAGGACGGACCGGCTCGCGGAAAAGATCATTGTCTGCTGCTCCCTGCAAAGCTCGCTCTCGCGGATCGGATGAAGTCACCAGATTCGGCTCAGTGAACAGCCCGTCAAACTGGGCCTCACGAGCCGCCTGCCTCAACTCATACAGCGCCGCTGAGACTTCCTGCGCGGACTCTGAAAAGAGGTCAATCTCCCACAACCGAGTCACCGCGCCCACCCGAGCAGCCCCTTGACGAGAAAGCACACTCGGATCAATCACGAGGCCACTGCCAGGCTCCGAATCGACCTCGCCTGCAACATGCCAGGGCAAGCCCGGCGCGGAAACCCCAACTACCGACAACACGGCAGCAAGAACAGCCCGAAACACGAACGCTTCCCCCCTAGCGATGAGTACACAACACTACCGCTGGTGACGCCTCAGGAGGAGGCGTCACCAGCGGTAAGTAACAGATCAGGAACCCGCCGGGGCGTTGAACACGCCAGCCAAAGTGCGGTCTTCCGTCTGGAAACGGGTAAGCGTGGTACGCAGACCACCAGCGGTCTCCGTACACATCTGCGAAACCTGCTGTAAGTTCCGTGCCGCAGTACCCCGCGCGAACTGGTCAAACGAACGCGCCGCCTGACCGTCATACGCACCCTGCAACCGCGTGTTAATCCCCAGCAGACGCGTACGAATCGCCGCAATCTCCGAAGCCAACGTACGCATGTCCCGCTCAGCCTGCTGCATCTCGGGCACAGAAACCCTAATCGAACCACCAGCCGCCATGAAAAGCTCCTTCGCTAACGGTGGACCTACGCCCACCAATGATGATGTTGCATCCGCACGACGCTCAACACATCGTGCATCCGCAACCGCCAACCCAGGGTGGGTCGGCGACGAACCTATGATACAGGGCAAATTAGGCAGTTTGTCAGAATCCTTCGAACTTGAGCAACTTGTGACGAAGTTGGCCCAGTCTGCTTGCCATACCGCCACAAATCGCACTCAGCCGTCGGGTGGGTGGGGGGTGCGGGAGGCGGTTATCTCTTCTAGGCGCAGCATCCACTGTTCCGGGCCGGCCACCGCGCGGGCGGCCCGCGCCCGAGCGGCCTGCTCGTGAAGCAGGCGAGCCGCGTCCTTCTCGTCCAGATGCGGCACCGTTGGTGCAATCATGCCCGGAGTGGAGTGAACGCAGAATGTGGCCACCCGCAGCTTGCGTTGCAGCGGCCCCTGCGTAATCTGCACAGACTGCATCTTCTCGTGCGGCACCACATGCAGGCGACGGATCAACCGGCCACGCCGCATAAACATGGCCCGCTCGGTGGCGGCATAGGCATCACGACGCCAAGCGAGCGGATCAACAATCCAGGAGCGCGGCGGAGCATTCACATACCGCGACGGCAACCCATCGGGCCGCGGCGGCGTGGTGCCATCCCGAGCAACAATGCCGACCAAGCCCTCATCGAGCAGCGATAACGGATCATCGACCCCCAGCTCGGGCAGCACCAACCACAGCGCGGTGAGCGCATCCTGTCGCTTACCAACGGGCAGCAGCACGGACTGGGTCAGCGTCTGGGTATCCGTCGCCGCCTGCCCGGCAATATTCACCCGGACGCTCCACCAATCGAGCTTGCGCCACAACAGACCCTGAGAGAGCGAGATTGCCTGCACGCGACCGGGGGGAATGGTCTGGGCGCGGGTCTCCAGCAGACCCCGACGGGTGCGAATGCCATCGGGCGAAAGCGCGACGCGGAAGTTAAACGAGCTGGCGAAGCCGCCGAAAACATAGATCGGGACGGCCACCAGCGGGAGAATTATGCCCAGCACGGCACTCCAGTCGCCGGTGGCAACGATAATGATTGGAATAGCCGCCAAGACAATGATTGCGATCCAGGTAACCGGGGACAGCAGCAGGGAGCCAAGCAGGCGACCCATCGGCACCTGAAGCATCTGCTGCTCCGGTGCCTCATCCACGGCAGGGGTGACCATAGCGAACGGATCATCCGGGTTCGCCGGAACCGGCGCCACCTCCTGGGGCTGAGGCTGGGGCGCCTGACGCAGACCGGCCGCGCGCGCCAACAATTCGGCCCGGAGGCTGCGCGCCACCTCATCCTTTAGAAAACCAAGCACAATGTTCGAGTTAGCGCCGCCAGCCGCTTCGATTCGCAGTTCGGCCAGCCCAAAGATGCGGGCCGCCAGCGGTTGCCGCACATCGATGGTCTGTAGCCGGTCAAGACGCACATTGCGCTGCTGTTTGAACACGATGCCGCGCTTAAATAACAGCTCGTTGTCGCTGATGGCGTACGCCATCTTGCGCCAGGCAACCCAGGCGGCCAGGCCGGAAAGCAGGAGAACGACAAAGAGGCCCAGGGGGATGGTCCACCAATACGCAGCGATGTTTATGTCCAGGTCTGAATCACCCGCGGCCTGCTCACCGAATACCCAGGTGAGAAGGAAAAAGAACACGACCATAGCCGACCAGCCGCGCAGCACCGGGGTGACCGGGTGCAGGCGGCGCCAGTTTAGAGGGGGTTCACCGGGTGGGGTGGTGGGGATGTTCATAGACCGGCCAGCCTTGCCTCGCCGCGAGCCGTTAGGCGGTCACGCAACCGCTCGGCCTCCGCCGGCACAAGGCCGGGAATATTGGCGTCGGTGCTGGCCGAGGCCGTGTGCAGCTGCACCTTGGCGATACCCAAGGCCCGGTCGAGCGGCCCGGCGGTAACGTCAACAAACTGCATCCGGCCATACGGCACCACCACCAGGGAGCGCCACATGATGCCCTTGCGGATCAACAGATCCTCGTCACGTTCGGCATAGCCGATGGCCTTAGCCTGGCGTCGGGCAAGCCAGCAGCCCCAGGCGGTAAGCGCGGCGAAACTGCCAAACATAATCAACCACCACGGCGAATGCGCTAGAGCCGCCACCCCCGACGCGAGCAGCAGCGGCAGCATCCAGGCCAGCAGGGTGATAACCCTGGCCTTAACTAAGTTGGGTGAGACGGCGTGTATCACCACGTCTGCGGGGCTGAACAAGTCTGTAGGCGGAGGTGCCGGTTGCGTCATGAGCGGCAGTTTAGCCCGGCAGCGGTTCGGGATCGCGGGTGCTGGGTGGTTTGGGATCCTTGGTGTCGGTATCCGTGGGTGGCAGCTCGCAGAAGCGTTCGACGATCAGCCCGACCACGGTAAGCACCACACAACAAAACAGGGCAATGCCGGCGGCGATGGCCCGGTTCCGCTGCGCGTAGATGTCCAGGTGATCCAGATTTCCGAGAATGGCCGCCAGATAACGTCCGCCAAGAATCGCGCCGGTGATGGCCGCCGCCTTGGCCAGCACCAGGGTGCGGGCGGCGCGAATCGGATCGAGGTTTGGTTTGCGACCCAACTGAAAGGCACGCACCGTCCACCCCAACCAGAACACAAGCCCGGCCAATGCCAGGATCGCGGCATGTTCCACCCACGAATGAGGGGCGAGCCGCCAGCCTTGATCCTCTAGCGGGCGGCGCAGGGCCAAACCCAACAGCGTCACGAAGGCGAAGACGGCAAGCACCACATGAACCGGGGTTCGTCTCATAGTTGAATTCCAGGCGGAGCCTCACACCAATCAAGTGCAAGCCAGCGAATGCCGTCCGCATCGGGCGCGGTGGCCGCGAGCGCCGCAATGGGACCGCCGCCCAGGCCGGGCAGTTCGGCGGTCGGGTCCATCTGTGCCCAGGGCACCAGCACGAAGGCGCGCTCGGCGGCGCGGGGGTGCGGAAGCGTAAGGTCGGGGGCCGAGGCAACCAGGGAGTCGTAGCAAATAAGGTCGATGTCGAGGGTGC